>CALAFS010000174.1 GCA_937892405.1 uncultured Clostridia bacterium | reverse complement strand
CTTTTAATCAAGGTGTCCGGGATTCGAATTCCCGCAGGAGCACCAAACGCGGTAAAACTTCGGTTTTTCCGCGTTTTTTCTTGCTTTCCCGGACTTTTTCAACCCCCGGTTTCGGGGGACTTTTTGTAAACTTTAGTTAGACACCTTAATTTTCGGTTAAGGTGCCTCGCTTCCTTTTTCTTCCTCTTCCGCCGGTGCGACCTCGTACCGATCCAAAGGCGAAAAGTTGATAAAATCGCGGTGGATCTGCGCCGTCGCAAGGTGAAGATACCGCTTTACCATTTCGAGCGAAGTATGCCCGAGAATGGACTGCAACGCGTAAATATTCCCGCCGTTCTCGAGGTAGCGCGTCGCGAAAGTGTGCCGCAAAAGGTGTGCATGCAGGCGCTCGATCTGCGTCCGATCCTTCAGATCGCGGAACATGTCTTTCATCGTGGTGACCGTGATCGGCGATCCGTTCTCCTGAAGGAAGAAATACCGGGTATCGGGCGGCAGGTGTCCGGCATAATGTGCAAGCCGATCTCTTGCGGTATTGCCGAACGGGACAGCGCGTTGCTTTCTCCCTTTGCCGTCTACGATCACATACCGTTCCGGAATGTGAATGTAATTCTTCTTGATGGTGACAAGCTCGGAGAGTCGGATCCCCGAGTCGAGGAAGAGTGCAATAATGGCGCGGTTGCGCACATCGAGGAAACTTTCCGACGGAAAAGTCTCGAAGATCCTCCCGATCTCCTCGTCCGTCAAAACATCAATCGTCGGGCGTTCCGCTTTCGGAAGACGGAATTTCTTGCAAATGTTCTCCCGGATCTTTTCCTCGAGGAACAGCCAGTTCAGAAAAGCGCGGAGCTGTCTGACATAGGTCTGCACCGTCACGGTGGAAAGAGTGCGCGTGTGCAGGGCGATATAATAACTCCGGCAGAGCGAGAGCGTCACCTCTTCGATCGGGAGATCCGTCGCAAAGTTGAGAAAGTAGGAAAGTGCGTATCGGTACGCTGTTACCGTCTTCCCGGAATTTCCGCGGATCACCTGATCTATGAGATATTCTTCAATCGCTTCCCGTAGGGTCATTGTCGTCACCTCTGATATTCAATAGCTTCTTTCCGAAATACGAGTGCTGTCGTGCGAGCTCTTCCGGCGTTGCTTCGTTACCTTCGTAGCTCTGCGAGAGATCGAACTCCCAGTCGGAGCGCAAGGCACGCGTCGCCACAATGTCGGAGAAACAGTCGGTTGCATACCGACCGGCACGGGTCTTCTTGAAACAGTTGTAGATCTCGAAAACCTCGGGTTCGGCGTCGAGATCCGCACCGTCGACAAGTCTGACCTTCATTTTCTGATACCCGAAGAGCTGTCTTTGCTCTTCGATCTTCGGATAAAACCGCCGCATGAACCATCGGAGGAGAAAAACGAAAGCGTCGGTGTCCGCACGGTTGACCGACCGGGTCGCGTACCACCCGAACCACAGGGACTCGAGCAGATCGTAGAAAAAGCGTTCCAAAGTCAGCAACGGATAGGTTGACTTCGTCTCCGAGCTGTCGGAGATCTTCAGCACATCGCAGAGATCGAGCGCGTCGGCACCGAGTGAGGTCGGTCGCTGTTCGTCGCCAAAATACCGACAATACGGGGTGTAACACGCCGTTGAAGAGTGTCGCAGGATCTTGATCCGGTCGATCAGCATGTCGTTTTTGATATTCGCGC
This sequence comes from uncultured Clostridia bacterium, assembly GCA_937892405.1. Taxonomy (GTDB): domain Bacteria; phylum Bacillota; class Clostridia; order Oscillospirales; family CAG-272; genus UBA1740. The sequence continues at coordinate 6,831 of CALAFS010000174.1, read as the reverse complement.
TTTTGTCTGTTGTCTTGAGATCCTTGTTTGTCAAAGCGTTTCCGAAATCCTTTCCCATCTCCGTATGAGAAAGAATTCCGAATTCCCACGCGCCGGCATTTCCGGCGTCGAAAGTCCGTCCGAGCCGCAGGGTGTCAAAATCGAGAATATGAGATCTGACTGCGGCACCGTGAGGATCGAAGGGCGGTGCACCGAAATAATCCACCGTCCACAGGGGAAACTTGCCCTTGTCGGTAAAATCTGCGTCCACACGCAGGGAATAGTTGGACGAGACAAGGCATTGCACGCGGTACATGTACTGAAGTTCCGCATAATCGACAAGCCGATCGGAAAGATATTTGACCGTTACCCCGTCGGAGAATGTCCGCTCGCCCGTATATCCGAAATAGACCTCTTCCTCTTTGGCAAGAGACGAAAAGAGCGTTCTCGTCGCCGCCTTTGACGGAAGATCACCGCAAAGATACATGATACCGATCTGACGGTCGAGATTCTCCCACGGGTACCCCGGGAACTCTGCGCGGATCGTCAGCATGGACTCCTGCATGCTCTCACGCATCGCGTCCTGCATGGAAAGCGTCAGATTCATGTTGTTCTGTGTCTTTCCGACACCGATCTTGCCGGTAATCAGAACGGCAAGGGGCAGGCGTTTGATAAACTCCCGGATCTTTCCCTCCATCACCGCAAGCCGATTCAAAGCGAACATGCGCCGTAGCTTGCAGAAGATGACATAGAAAACCAAAGCCCAAACATACCACGGGAGTGTCGAGAAAGTGATCGTCAGATCGAGCGCGAGCTTGTAAAGCTGGATCCAAGAACTGCCGAGCGAGAGCGAAACGGAAAGGTGAAGCACATTCGCGAGAAATCCGATCACCACCGTCAGCAGATTCGTGCCGGCAAGGATCACGACGGTCATCGTCCAAAAGAGCCACACCGGGCAGGCATAAACGATCGAAAGGATAAAATCCCGGATTCTTGCAAAAAAGGCGAAGATCTTCTCCCACCGTCGGGCACCCGGTGTCACATAGTCAAACCGATCGTTCTCCTCGTTTGCGGCGTCCTCGAGCTTTACCCGGATCACGAAAATCATGAGCACGATCGGTAAAAGAAGACGCTGGAAGGCGAGAAGAAAATCGGCAAAGCCGGCATTGTATGCCGCAAAATGTTCCGCATTGAACAACAGCGCGAAAAAGCGTTCAAACACGCCGGAGAGAGAACCGGAGTCGAGGGGGAGAAACGGGACAAACGGCACATCGGGTACACGGTCGATCGTCCCGGGGAGGAACGAGGTGTCGATCAGGAAGATCGTCAAAAGATATTCCGCGATCGAAACACCGAGATCGATCACGCTGTCAAACAGCCGGAGAAACGACCATCGGCAGAAATACCCGAAGTATCCGCCGATCAGAACGGAGATCAGAGCGAGGATTGTGATCTGCCACCACCGCCGGGGGATCCGTTCTTTTTTCTCGCCTCTCCACCGTACCCGCTTGAGACGGATCTCTTTTCCGTCTTCCGTATGTAAGGAGATCCGCCTCTTCTTGACGCGTGGGGGCGTCTTGATCTTCTTTTTCTTCATTTCAGCGCCTCAAGAAAGGTAGATCCGGTGTACACGGTCAGATAGATCAGAACGGCAAGCAGAAGAAATCGGAGAAGGTATTTGACGACAGGGAAGCGTTTCATGAATCGGAGTCATGCTTGTCCCGGGATTTTCGCTGTCGCTCTTTCGGCGCTTTTTCCCGCGGAGCTTGTGCCGCGGCACGGATCTTCGGAATCAGGCGGAGCGACAGACTCAGGATCACAAAAGCGACGACGGCGATCACAAGAATTCGGAAACTCTTCCCGAGAAGATCGAGCTTCGAACCGTCAAACAGTCCGTTCAGCCAGTCCAAAAGACCGGCAAACGGATTTTGAGATTTTTCGTCTTTGAGCTTGTCGCCGCTTTCGAGTCCACCGGTATAATCATGATTTTCATCTTCCACAAGAATCGTCGTCCGGACGATTGTGCCGAGTTTTTGATCGGTCTTTTCAAAATGCAACTTCAGGATCTGAAAGTCTTCGATAATCGAATTTTCGCAATAATAACCACTGCCGGCAATTTTGGTATTGTTTTTATCACTGAATCCGTAAGTATACGGATCATCGATTACACCAATGCCGCCAGAAGACGACTTTATATTCCCGTACACATTGTATTCGGTCGTAGCATACCGAAGAAAACAGATCTTGTGCGTATTGCTAAGCGAGGCAAGCGAACGAAGTTTATAAATTTCCGTCGGGTCGATACAATATTTTTTGGAAAGCTCTTCGTCCGTCTTTGAGAGATCCGCATTGTCAAAAACCGAAATTCCCGAAAGTGTTACCGAGTCATCGACATTCAGACGAAAAAGATTTCCGCTCCAAAATTTTGTCCACCAGTCATTTGCCGAAGCGTAGGATTCCGACTTGATAACATCGGACGCTTTTACCGAAGTGAGAATATCCTTCTTATGGCATGCGAACATCAGAGAGTCGAAATCGTTGTCAAAATACGGAAGCATTCGGGCGATCAGATCCATGTTTTCCTTCGAGTCATCTCCGAAAACAATATTTTTCAGTGAAGGATCTTTCGCATAAATCGATTCAAGCAACTCATTGTAATATTTCAGGTAATTCTGAAAATTCTTAAGAATTGTCTCCGAGGATACATCGTATTGGCTGCCCTTTGTGGTGCCGATAGAATTTACATAGAAGCAAAATGCAATAGAAAGAGGAAGATAATTTTCATATTCTGCTGCCTTTGGAATTTGAATCGGTGCATCGGAAACAGTCGTCGAAACACGCCACTCCGTCATATATGGATTTCCGGTTGTAAGAGCAATTCGTTTATAGAAAGTTTCATCGTCCGTCACCAACATCGGCACCTTGTCCCACAGGGAATAGATATACTCCACTTCCGCGAGCTTGCCGTAAAGGTCAAAATACTTATTCGGGATTGTAATCATCGCGGTATTGATCTGCATGTACTTATCCGCTGTCGGCGTCGTCACGCGTTCGGAGACAAGCGTAGTATTCAGCGAAAGCGTCTCGTCTTTCATCACATTCGGCGTTGCCAAATTATAATGTCGATATTTTTTTCCTTTTTCGTCTACCGAGGTAGAAGTCATCGTCGCGTCGCTCTGATCGACATCATAGGTCAAGGTCGCGGAGCTTTCCGCTTTTCCGCCGGAAAAGGCGTACCCGACCGCCGGATAACTGACGGAATTCAGCCCGAAGTTAAAGACTTCAAACGAGATCATCTTCTTGCCGTCATAATTCAGATCCGAACCCAAAACATTCATCAACGCGTATTTATACACGGTGTTCTGACGGTCGATCTGCTTGAGTGTCAGAACCTGCGGCGTGCTGTCTGCCGTTTTGGCGATCGTCACATTCGCCGAGGTAATTGTGCCTCTCGACGATAAATAAGGCACATAAAGATAGAAATAAAGGTTAAACCTATCCGTTGTATCCTTTGTGCGTTCCGCCGTGAATGCAATCAAGGACACATCGTTGGTAACGGCGCCTACATAACTGATAAGATCCGTCAGTTTGTCCGCCATGTCCTGCTCGATCGTCGTTTTCGCAAAGGATACAGCTTCTTCTTTTGTTACCGTCTCTGTACTTTCCTCGGCGGCAAAGACCGGAACGACAACAAAAAATGCCTGCACTATGAGCAAGAATAGGGATAGTACAAGCGTTCGTTTTTTCATTTGTTTTCACCTCCTTTTCCTCCTCGGGAGCGACCCGAGGAGGAAATCTTTTGTTTTACTTCTGCCAGAATTCGCCGGGAGTGGCGCCCTTTACGATGACGGGATAGATCTTCACATCGTTGAAACTGCAATTTTCCATGACACGGATCACGATGTCGTAGGTCGTCGAAGACGCAACCGTGAACGCACCCATATCAGAGCGGGTCGTCAGATCTCCGGTCGTGCCGGTCTTACGAAGACCGAGAAGGTAAGTCTTGTTGGTGGATTCCGGGGCACCGGTGAAAGAATAGGTGCCGGCAGGAAGAACGATCTTTCCGTAGACAATATCTTCCTGCGCCGAAGCTACGCCGTTCAGCGTCACGACAAGGTTTTCGTCAACCTCGTAGCGAACATCGGAAACCGTCGACTTTCCGGTTTTCAGGTCGACCACCTCCGAGATGATGAGATTGTCTTCGTTGCGTTTCTTCTCGAATTTGTTTTTGATATCATCGGGCTTCCAAGAAGTGAAACCCGAAGTCAGAACGCCGAGTCCGATGACCAGCGCGAGGACGAAAGCCGTCCATACGAACATTCTTTTTGTGCTTCTGCTCATTGCTTTTTCCTTTCGTTAATAGTAAATTTTGATGTTATCGAGTGTAATTCCGCGGTTCACATTTTCGGGGTCCGGTTTGCAATAAAATGCAAAATACTGGTTCGCCGTCGTGTCGTTTACCGCGCTTGTATCGAGGGTGTACTCTCCGGCATACTTCGTCCCGACCCAGATCTGCACCTTGTGGGTGAGCATGTTGACATGATAGGAGATATTGAGTGCGGTCGCGTAAGTAATGTTTGCTATCTTCACCTCGCCCTTGTCCTTGTCAACGGCATACAGCTGTTCGTTGTGGATTCGCAGAAGTTGCACCGAATTGTAAGTACCTGCCGCGTCTTCCAGACTGACATAGATCTGCGAGATCAGCGTCCCCGACATAGAGCCGAGAAGATCAAAAGACGCGGAATAGTGAGTGTCCGTGCGGTTGTAATCTTTCGACATGCGGAAGATGAAATCGCACTTTGTATCAATGCCGTCACTCCCGATATAGGAATACTGCGTATTCTTGACCGTGAGGTTGCCGGCGGACTGCGTCACCGTAAATCCGGGATCCGTCCAGAGTGCCCAGCCGTCCGACTCCTGATTCAGAGTGAAGGGCGTGGAAAAGTCGATCTGCTGTCGCAACTTTTCTTTCGAGATCGCCGAACTGAAGGTCGGATCCGAAGAGGGAATTACCGTCGCCGTTCCGCTACCGGAAGGCTTTGAAGAAGATCCCCCCGAACTTCCGCCGCCGGCTGTAATGGTTTCACCCTCACCCGACGGAGTGGCGTTGCCCTTGTCTTTGGCAAATGCCGTGATCGTCCCGGTCAGAGCACCGATGACGAAGATCGCCGCGAGGATCAATGCTATTTTCTTCATGTTTTCACCTCCCTCATTCGTACTCGCGATGCAAATACGCGCGGAAATCTTTGTCTTTCACCGCGTTCTTATAATCGGCACGCGCCGCTTTCCTGATCTCCGTATCGCTTGCACCACAACCGCTCAGCTCGCGGGCAGCATTGCGCAAACACAAAATATAAAGATCCTGATCTCTGCGACTTGTGCGACGCCGCGGTGAAGTTTTCGCCTTACGCTTTTTGCCGGTGCTCTTATTTTTACACTTGCTTTTCTGCCCGACATGAAACCCGGCGAAAAACATTCTCCGAAGTGAATTCTTCATCGTCTTCGACGGACTTCGGGCATTCTGTTTCGCTTTTCGCATTTTTCCTCCATCTGTTTCTTTGTTTTTATCAAAACACTCCTCCGGAAAGAGTGGAATGACCTTTTTTCAAATTTGCTATTGACTTTTCGCAAATTATAGCGTATACTATATACGAAAGATGGGTTGACACCTTGTGTGTCCTTGCGGCTTGCCGCGTATCCATCTTTTATTTTTTGTGCGCTTTTCGATATTTTTTGACCCAATGCTGCACAAGTGCCCGATCCTCCGAACCAAAACTCCAACCGGTTTTACGATTGCTTAAGTATTTCAGTTTAGTAGAAAAGACCCCTTTTTGAATATAAGCGGTGCTCGAGTCCTTCGGATTCGGGTTTTTCGATAACTGAACAAATTCGTGTGTTTTATTCGGATGGGTCGTCAAACCATAAGACTTATATCTTCCGTTCTTTTGCCCAAAAACATATTGCGGATGACCCTTTGCGTTTTTTCCGGTATTGACTGCGAAAAAGTTTTCCGATTGATATTTTCCTGACTGCTTTTTACTCATACATTCCTTATAACTTACCCCGAGAGGACACCGTCCCCTCGGGGCTTTTTTCATGTCTTCGTCAGAACCTCACTGCGCCATCGGATCCGACAATGCGGAGCATCTGCAACTTGCCCTTTTCGTCGAAGAAAACGATCATCGACTTGCCGAGATATTCCTCCGGACAATTCGAGAACGAGCCCGGATTCTCTCCGGTGATATCCTCGAAGTCGGTAAACTTGATCTTCAGCGGATCAAGCGTCTGAACACCGGCGTTCATGCACAGGGGATCTGCGTTCTCACGAACTTCGTCAAATTCCTGCGTGCGGTGAATGACGATGTTATCATACTGCGTCTTCTGAAAATCTCCGATTTCTCCCTTCTTGCGTTCGATTCCTACGATCGTTTGATACTTTGCCATGATTTTGTCCTTTCTGCCTCTATCGGCGGACGCCTGTTTTTTCCTCAGACGGCGGATTTTAAGAACTAAATAGTTCTGTTTATCATCATTATAGCACTAATAAATACTAATGTCAATAGTATTTATAAATTCTATGATAAAATAAAAAAAAAGGAGTTTGCCATGAATTACTATCAGCGTCTAAAAGATATCCGCGAAGACAATGACAAAAGTCAAGCCGAAATCGCTGAAGTTTTGCAAATTCAACAAACGCAATACAGCAGATACGAACTCGGCAAACAAATGATGGGAATTGACAAATATATTAAATTAGCAAAGTATTACAACATCAGCCTTGACTATTTAACGGGAATCAAAGATACTCCCGAGCATATACAAAAAATACCGTCAACGACTACATCCGATATT
>CALAFS010000173.1 GCA_937892405.1 uncultured Clostridia bacterium | reverse complement strand
GAGATGCCGCATAACTCCTCCATCATCGGACTTCTTTTCTGCGGCGTCTGGCTCTTTCAGTGGCAGATCTTCTATTGCAAACCGGCAGATTCCCCGATTCCCGAGTTCCTCGCATGGGAAGGGGACGAAGTCTCCATTATCACCCTGTATGCCTTCTATATTCCCATGTTCTTTGCCGTCATGGTAAAGTGTCGCGACCTCTCTCCCTTCAAGCGTTTTATCATGCCTGCGCTCGCGCTTCTTTGCTGCGGCTTCATGTGCTATGCGGCGTACAGCGCGTATCGCCCGGACGGCAAGATCTTCGGCTACCTCGCCACCTTCGCCGTCGTGATGGCGATCGGCGTCGTCTTCGATGTCCTCAAGACGAGAAGGGAAAAGAAAGCCGGTCTCACCGACGACGAGTACGAAGAGATTTTTGACGAAGAAGAATAACATTTTACGAAAGGTTGCCGCCTTCGTATGCAGAGTCATCGCTTTTTCCCTCTGCCGATCGCGGCAGCCTTTCTTTGTATTTTCGGATAAAAAATGCGTTCCGTCAACCGTCGAAAAGAGAGAAATTATCTAAAAAAGTCAAAATCGTACAACAAAAAGCAAAAATAGGTCTTGAAAATAAGAAAATAAACATGTATAATAAAAGCAGTAAGGGAAATCTATCCCGAAAACAAAGGAGAAGCTATCATGGCTGATTTGAACGCGTTTGAAAAGAATCAGGAAAAGAAGACAATTGATGCAAGCCGCAAGGTTCGTGTCGGTATCATCGGTACCGGTTGGATCGCTGGTGCACACATGCAGTCTTATCTGAAGCAGCCCGACGTCGAGATCGTCGCGGGTGCCGACCTTGTTCCCGGAAAAGCGGAGGCGTTTTTCAAGGGGTACGGTCTTGAGAATGTAAAGTGCTATCCGAGCGGTGCGGCAATGGTTGCCGATAAATCGCTGAAGCTCGACGCGGTTTCCATCTGTACATACAACCGTCAGCATGCCCCCTGCGCAATCGAAGCGCTGAATGCCGGACTCAATGTCCTGCTTGAGAAGCCCTTCACCGTCACCACCGAAGAGGCGGTCGAGGTCATGCGTGCCGAGAAGAAGAGCGGCAAAATCCTTTCCATCGGTTTCCAGCCCAGAATGGACGAGAACATGAAGATGGTCAAGGCGATCGTTCGTTCGGGTGTCCTCGGTAAGATCTACTACATCCAGACGGGTGGCGGACGCCGTCGCGGTATTCCGACCCCGTTCGGTACCACCTTCATCGAAGACAAGACCGCAGGTCTCGGCGCTCTCGGCGATATCGGATGCTATTCTCTCGATATGGTGCTGAACGCCGTCGGTTATCCGAAGCCCCTGACCGTCTCGGGTTATAAGTCGAACTTCTTCGGCACCGACCCGAATTACTCGAACTATGTCGCGACCGGTCACCCCGAGTATGCGAAGAAGTTTGAAGTCGATGACTTCGCTGCCGGCTTTGTCCGTATGGAAGGCGACATCATTCTTGACTTCCGTATTGCATGGGCGATGAACATCAACACCCCCGGCGACTCCATCATCCTCGGTACGAAGGGCGGTCTCCGTATCCCCTCGACCGACTGCTGGAACGGCACGATCGGCGGCGACCTTGTTCTCTATCACGAAGTAGCGGGCAAGCAGGTTGAGACGAAGATCCCGCAGATCTTCCCTGTCGCAGGCGCTCCCACGAACTTCGACAAGAAGATCCGTACTTTCCTTGACGCTGTCAAGGAGGGCGGTAAGGCTCCGGTTCCCTCGTCCGAGATCCTGTACAACCAGGCGATCCTCGACGGTATCTCGAAGTCTTCTGCTGTCGGCCACGAGATCAAGATCGAAATTCCCGAAATCTAAAAAAGCTTCGGTCTGCCTCTGCCCCGCGTGGCGGGGGCAGACCTCATTTTTTGAAACTATCTGAAAAGAGGAGAAAACCATGAAAAAATTCGGTGTAGGCATTCAGCTCTACGGCGTCAGAAACGCGATGAAAGAGGACTTTGAAGGCACTCTTCGCAAGCTCGCCGAGATGGGCTATGAATACGTGGAATTTGCCGGCTATTTCGATAAGACCGGTGAGGAGATCAAGAACATTCTGGATAAGTACGGACTGAAGTGCGTTTCGGTTCACCAGAGATGCGACTTCTTCGATGAGGACCCCGAGGAGAAGATCAAATTCCTGAAGACCTTCGGCGTGAAGTATGTCGTTCAGCCGTGGTATGAAGTGTCGAAGCTCGCGGGCACGCCCGAGTGGGACGATACCGTGAAGAAGTTCCGCGCGACCGCCGACCTTCTGAAGGCGCACGGCATGATGTTCGGCTATCACAACCATGACTTCGAGTTCCAGAAGTATGAGGGCAAGTACCTTCATGACTATATCTTCGACGCCATTCCGAAGGACGAGATCGTCCCCGAGCTTGATACCTGCTGGGTTCACTATGCGGGCATCCGTCCCGAGGAGAAGATCCGCGAGTTCGCCGGCAGAGTGCAGATCGTGCACCTGAAGGACTTCGTCTGCAAGAAGCTCGCCGCAGGTCCCGTCTATGATCTGATCGACACGAAGGGCGGCTCCACGAAGAAGCCCGCCTCCCGTGAAGAGAACGGCTTTGAATTCCGTCCTCTCGGTATGGGTATTCAGGACTTCGGCGCGATTCTCAAGGCTTGCGAAGAGAGCGGCACCGAGACTGTCATCGTCGAGCAGGATCAGGTCTACGACGGCATGACTGAGCTGGAAGCGGCGAAGATCTCGAGAGACTACCTGAAAGAGAAGTTCGGACTCTGATTTCCGAAAGAAAGGTGCGTCACACACTTTTCGTCGGAAAGATCCGCAAAGCGGCAGGGAAACACCCCTGCCGCTTTTTTGTATGTTCACCGGTAGATTTGTACCTGTTTGACACGGAGCAGAGAAATCTACACCTCGTAGGGGTGACCATCGGTCGCCCGCGATACGCAAAGAAAAAAGCAAGTGAATTTTCTTCGCAAATTCACGATATGCAAACAATTATTCTCATATCGCCATATTTTTAACTGTGATACTTGGAAAAATAAGTGTCCGCCCCTTCACCCTTTGATTGCAATCGGTGGGTTCGGAAGAGAGCTGTAACACTCCGGTAATCCGCTTTCCCCGTCCCTCGCCCTTCACCATGCGCGTGCGAGACGCCCTCGTTTCTTCGTCTCGCTCTTTCTTTGCACCTTCTTCACAAAAAGTTTTCTGTAAAATTGAGCAAAAAACTCTTGAAAAAAAGAAAAAAGTGTTGTATACTGTTTAAGGTAAAAAACGGATAGTGAGGTATTCATTATGGTATACAGATTGAAGGTTGCCGGTATCGAGCGCGATCTCCCGCTTTGCCCGATCGGCGATAATATGAACATTGCGGCGTTCATTCTCTTCGGCGATGTCGAGCTGACCGAGCGCTGTGCCGCCGAACTTTATAAGAAGGCACCCGAGCACGATGTCATGATTACCGCGGAGTCGAAGGGAATTCCCCTGATCCACGCGATGTGCCGTATCTCGGGGAAGAACCGCTATATCCTCGCAAGAAAGTCGGTAAAGCTCTATATGAGAGATGTCGTGAAGTGCGAGGTGCAGTCGATCACCACCGCTGCGAAGCAGACCCTCTATATCAACGGCGATGATGCCGAGTACATGAAGGGCAAGCGCGTCCTGATCGTCGACGATGTCATCAGCACGGGCGGCTCGCTCCACGCACTGGAAAGCCTTGTCGAGCAGTCGGGCGGTCAGATCGTCGGTAAGATGGCGATCCTCGCCGAGGGCGACGCCATCGAGCGCCATGACATTACCTGCCTCGGAAAGCTCCCGCTCTTCGACGGACAGGGCAACGAGCTGTAAAAACAAGTTCTTTGGAAGTGACTTCGCGTCACCTTATAGCAAAAAGAAAAGCCTTCTCCCGCGGAGAAGGCTTTTCTTTTTGCACGATCATTTCCTGTACCGGGAAAGAGAAATTTCTGCATTCTCTCTTCTGAATTTTGGATTTTTCCGCTGTCTTTTATTTCCAGTCGTAAAATCGCGTAAACCACCCCTCCGCGGGCAATACTTTGGCTATCGGAAGAAGCCCCGAGGCTTCCCGAAAAACAAAAGGAAGTTTTGCCCGATGCGAACAAGTAAAGTTGAAATTTGCGGTGTCAATACTTCGGGGTTAAAGACTTTGACCGAGGAAGAAAAACAGGTTCTTCTGAAGCGCGCACATGAAGGGGACGAGGGCGCAAGGGAAGAGCTCGTGATGGGGAATCTGCGGCTCGTCCTCAGCGTGATCGGACGCTTTCAGGCACGGCGCGAGAGTGTCGACGACCTTTTTCAGGTCGGCTGTGTCGGACTTCTCAAGGCGATCGACAACTTCAATACCGAGCTGAATGTGCGCTTTTCCACTTATGCCGTGCCGATGATTATCGGCGAGGTGCGGCGATATCTCAGAGACAACAACTCGGTGCGCGTCAGCCGCGGTATGCGCGACCTCGCCTATAAGGCGTTGCAGGTCAGGGAAGAGATTTCAAAGAAGGAGGCGCGCGACGCCACCGTCCCGGAGATCGCCGCTCGCCTCGGAGAGAGCGAAAAGAGCGTTTCCCGCGCGCTCGAAGCCATCATTGAGCCGATGTCCTTGTATGACTCGGTGTATAATGACGGCGAGGATTCCGTTTATGTCATTGATCAGATCAAGGACGATGAGTCGACCGACGATACCTGGGTCGAGAATATCTCTCTGAAAGAAGCACTTAAAAAACTGACGCCGCGGGAGCTTGGGATCATCACCCGCCGCTTTTACAAAGGCAGAACCCAGATGGAGATCGCCGCCGAGATCGGCATTTCACAGGCACAGGTCTCCCGCCTTGAAAAGGGCGCGATCGGTAAGCTAAGGAAAATGATGGAATAGGAAAAACGCAAAAAACAAAAGCACCGCACAAAGCAAAATGCTCTGCACGGTGCTTTTCGTCTGTATATTTGTAAATAATTCTTCTCATATGTCGGAAATATCGAAGATTTCCTCGTAAGAAACGCGGAGGATTTCCCGCAGAGCAATGATCTCGTCAGGGTAAAGATGCCGCGCGCCGACTTCGATCTTTGCGACCGCACTGCGTGTGATGTCACACCCGCGAAGCTGCAACTTCGCGGCGAGGATCTCCTGCGTCATGCCTTGCGCCTTGCGCAGTCTTCTGATATTTTGCCCGACTTTTTTCTGAATGACAGCGTTCATTTTGTTTTTTGCACCGATTTCGGCACAACCCCTTGACATTATCATAGCATGATGGTAGAATATATTTGCACCTATATAAGAGCAAAACGCGCGAATTTCAAAAAAGAGAGAAAAGAAATTCCGCAGAAAAACAATTGACATTTCCTCATTGTTGTGGTATTCTCTATATAGAGAGTATTCTATTCTGTTATTATTACATGAAGGAGAGACTGCAA
>CALAFS010000172.1 GCA_937892405.1 uncultured Clostridia bacterium | reverse complement strand
AAAGTAAGAACAGCTCCCGGTTTCGGCTCATTCAGGAGATGTTCTGCTTAGGGAAACGAAGAAAACGAGGAATTGAGCAATATCACTAAATTATATAGTGATACCCCCCCCCCCGTGGGGCATAATGCCGATTGTGCATGTTTCATAAGTTATTCTCCTTTTTGGAGGTTCTGTATTTTTCGGTGAGACGGGCACTCTCCGTGCTTTTTGTGGGAGAGCAGGGAAGTCTTTGGTTATGCTCCGCCTTCGGAAGGTTCTTCCTTCTTTGCGGGGGCTTCCGGGACCGGGGCTGCGGCTTTCGCCGAGGCTTCCATCTGCGCCTTCATGGCGAGCAGCTCTGCCATCATGCGCTGGGTCTCTTCTTTCTCTGCGGCGATCTTCGCTTTCTCTTCTTCGAGTGCCGCGTTTTGCTCGGCTTTGTACTTGCGGAAGAGCTGAATACTGTTGATGCCCTGCGAGAGAATCAGAAGCATAAAAGGGATCAGAATACAGACGATATAACCGGGTGTCGTTCTGAGAAATTCAAAGAAGTAACCGAGCTTCGGAATTCTGCCGGTATATTTCCCCAAAACATAAGGGGAGGTGACGATGATCGCATCGTCTTCATTTGTTGTTGTACCGTAGGTGACGAAGCCCGGATCGCCCGAGCCGTCTTTTGTCACGGTACGGATCTTATGCGTGATGACCTCGCCGAAGTTCTCCGTGTTGGTGGAGATATAGGAGATGATGTCTCCTTCTTTCAGCGTGGCGGGATCCACATCCTTGACGAAGATCAGGTCGCCCGCCGCAAAGTCGGTCGCCTTCATCGAGTCGGAGAGTACCTTATACATCTTATAGCCGAAGATACTGCGATTGTTCCGATCGAGCGTTGTCGCCGAGAGGATCGTGAAGATCATCATGACAACCGCAAGGAGGACGACAAGCCATGTGAAAATATTTTTGATTCTGCCGAGAATTTTGCTTTTGTTCATAGGGCGCCTCAATCAAACTTTTTGTCGGGGTTATTCTGTGTCTGCACCGCTTTGGCACAGAAATCGAAGTTCAGAAGAAGTCCCTGACTGTCGTTTCCGCCTTCTTCGTCGAAGAGGAAGGTGATCGTCAGCTTCTTTTTCTCGCCGACCTCAAGATTTTCGGCACATGCCACGGAATTCTTTTCGGTCAGCTCGGACATCTTTCCGCTGACAAGCAGGGTATCGCCGTCGCGGATCTCGACGAGAACCGCCTCGGCAAACTGCGCGTCGCTGACATTCCCGAAATAGAACTTATACCATACGGGGCAGGTGCTGAGGTTTTCTACCGTAAAGTTCTTTTCCACAGAGACACCGGGGGCAAAATAAGTCTCGCTGTCCGAGATGATCGGCTTTCCGTCATTGAGATTCAGTCTGACATTGCCGGTATGTACAAATAACTGTGTGTCCGCAAAAATGGAGGTGATACTGAGCGCCAGCGTCAGAAGAACGACGGTGAAGACACAGATCGTCAGACGAATAATGGTTCCTCTCTGTCCGCTCACTGTGCGTCACCTTCTTTCGCATTTTCCGAGACAAACGACCAGTGAAAACGAAGCTCCGCCTTCGCATTCTGATATTCGTTCCCGGCGGCGGGGTCGATCGTGACCGTGATCTTGTAGGTCACGCTTTTGTCCTGCCGCGAGAAATCTTCGGCGAACTCATGACCCGAAAGCTCGGAGAACTTTCCTTCACAGATCACTTTACCGCTCTCGGTATTTTCCACCCGAAGCAGAAGCGCGGCGGAAAGCCCGTTTTCCTCCGAGGCAACTTCGGGGCGGAAGAGGAGCTTTGCGTCACTCTGGAGTGACAGGCGGAGAGAATATTCCTTGCTCTCGCTGTCGCCGGGCAGGGCATTCTCGGGGGAGAACTCCCATGTCTTCGTGACGGTGCCGATGCTGTTGCTCTTCAAGGAGACCTCACCGGAAGTGCTGATGAATTTTTTTACAATCTGCGTACCAAGCAGAGACAGAGATGCAATCAATAAAACTGTCAGGATAATAATGAGATTTGTTTGCTTTTTCATATCTCTCGTCCTCCCATCTCGGAATTTGTTCGGCGTCGGGGAACGGCGCCTTATTTCGATTTACGGAAAGCCTTTGCCGCCTCCTCATAAGAGGCGAAGACCCTTTCTTTATTGTATAGATACCGATATAAATCCGACAATTCCTCTAAAGAATATTTCTCAAGAGAAAAATCATTCCTGAATTTTGTCTTCGCGTAACTGTTATACGGTTGATATTTCATATCCGAAAGATAAAGACAGCCGACGCTGTGCGCGAGATCTTCAAATAAATTGCTTTCCGACATGCGTCGAATCTCCCTTGCTTCCTTTGTAAAAGAAAATGCCCGTCCGACACAAAGTCCAAACAGGCATAGCAAACAAAGGCATGCGAAAAGCACCCCTTCATTAACATCGGAAAATTCCGACGGCAACCGGCTGGCATCACTGACTGCTGTCAGTCTTAGCCCCATTTGGCTTTGTGTCCCGGCCTTTCGACCGGTTTACTGATATTCAATTTTGCACCGGAACGGACATGTTTCCGTCGATTTCGGGCAAGCGCCCCACTTTACATGAAAAAGACGCCTGCGATTCGCAGAATTTGCAATTCCGCGAACTTTTTCCGACTTTATTATAGCTATTTCATTATTGTTTGTCAATAGTTTCGTCTAATTTTTCCTACGGTTTTGAAAAATTTCATGCAATTTCTACAAGGTAGGCGCCAAAATATTTATAATTATAGATGTCATCAAACAAATCTGATCGTGTAAGCGATCGTCATCATACAAAAATGCGGGAGATAACAGACCCGAAAACCGTCAAATCAGTCGTCAAAATTAAAAAATATAAAGGAGAAAAAACATGTCAAAACGCGGAGAAAACATCTACAAAAGAAAAGACGGAAGATGGGAGGGCAGATTTCGCCTTGCCGACGATACAAAGAAAATGATCTCCGTCTACGGAAAATCCTATCGGGAGGTGAAAGAGAAAATCCGACTGCAAAAGGCGAACGCCGAGCGGTCGGATTGTAAAGAAAGGGTGAGCGACGGCATTTCCCGCTGGCTCTTGTTCAAGGAAAAAGGATTGAAAGCGTCTTCTGTGGCAAAATACAGAAATCTTGCCGCGAAGCACATTTTGCCTCTGATCGGCGATGTGCGGATCTCTTCTTTGCAGGGAGAGACACTGACACGCTTTACCCGTACCGTCACGGAAGGAGGAACCAATCGGGAAACGCCTCTTTCGTCGAAGACCGTGCGCGATATTTTCATGGTCTTGAGAAATGCCGTCCGCTTTGCCGGTGGTTCCGCACTTCCGGAGATGACGGGTGGAACTTCCGCGCGAGGGGAAAAACGAAAAAAGATCCGCATATTTTCGGCGTCGGAACAGCAAAATCTGGAGAAAACTCTTCTGTCGGAGGTCGACGGGAAGAAAGCAGGATTGCTCCTTTGCCTGTATACCGGACTTCGTATCGGGGAGATCTGTGCCCTGCGGTGGGAGAATATCAATCTTCATGAAAAAACGCTGACGGTTTCTTCCACTTTACAACGCCTTCAGCTCTCACGACCGACAGACGGAAAGCGGACAGCCGTCATCGTGTCGGCGCCGAAAAGCGCCGAGTCCAATCGGATCGTCCCGATCGCGGATTTTCTCGTTCCGCTTCTGAGAAGGCTGAAACCGAAAATGCCATCGGCGTATCTGTTAAGCGGAACGGTGAAGTCCGTGGAGCCGCGCTGTTATGAAAATTTTTATAAGAAGCTGTTAAAGAAAAGCGGCGTACCTTATTGCAATTTTCATACTTTGCGACACACCTTCGCCACAAGGTGTATAGAAAGCGGGGTTGATGTCAAAGCATTGAGCGAAATGCTCGGTCACTCCACGATCAAACTAACGCTTGATCGCTATGTTCACCCCACCATGGACACCAAGCAAAACAGTATCAATCGCATGGCGTTAAGCCGTCAAATTTCGTGGTCAGAGGATGGCTTGTCGGGCACGGAACGGTAACTTTCGGACATTATTCTCGAAATTGCAAATTCTGCGATTGATAAAATCGGGGAAGGCGATTGTGTGTAGCCGTCCCCGATTTTTTTATGAAAAAGTCTTAAGGAAGGGAATTTTGCGGGGGGAAGCGCTCGAAAAAGGGAAGAATCAAGAATTTTTGCAAAAAAATGAACTTTTTTTTCCAAAACCCCTTTACAAACGGAAAAAGGTGTGCTATAATACCTCACGATAAATCGAGTCTTTAAGGCGGCACAGAGATGTCGACAAGATTTCGCATAGGGGTACCTTTATGAGGACAGGTATGCCTTTCGTCTGATTTCTTGCCGGCGGCAAGAAATTTTTTTTTGCCGTCCGTGGATTTGATGAAAAAATGGAGGAAAGAACATGAAACTCGTCTACAAAATGAACGAAAGACCCCCCTTCGGCAAAAACCTCGTCTACGCGTTCCAGCAGTTGCTTGCCATCATCGCGGCGACCGTCCTCGTCCCCGCTCTGGTAAACGGCAGTCTTCCGGAAGGTGCTCCGACACAGCCCATGAGCCAGGCGGCAGCCCTGATCGGCGCCGGCGTCGGAACCATTGTTTACTTACTCTTTACCCGTTTTAAGAGCCCTGTGTTCCTCGGTTCTTCGTTCGCATTCATCTCGCCCCTGTGCACCGGTATCCTGTACGGCTACTGCGGCATCATCCTCGGCTCGGTCTTTGCCGGTCTTGTGTATGTCGTGATCGCACTTGTCATCAAGCGCGTCGGCAGCAGATGGATCTCGAAGCTTATGCCCCCCGTCATCATCGGTCCTACGGTCGCCCTGATCGGTCTGAGCCTCTCCGGTTCCGCCATCAACAATGTTATGAATGTGTCGGGCGGTTCCGAAAATTACAATCTCCTTTGCATCCTTGTCGCGGTTGTGACCTTCCTTGTCACCGTGCTTGTCTCGGTGAAGGGTAACAAGAGCATGAAGCTCATTCCCTTCGTCATCGGTGTCGGCGCGGGATACATCTTCGCGCTCATCCTGACGCTTCTCGGCATGGCATTCGGTTCCGACTACATGAAGATTATCGATTTCTCGGCTTTCGAGAGCATCGGTGATTTCAGCAACTGGGTTCCGAAGCTCGCCTTCGTAGAAGCCATCAAGGAACTGACCGGTTCGGCATCGACCATCAAGTCCTTTGATCTTACCGCAGTCCTGAACCTCTTCGTCGCCTTCGCTCCCGTGGCACTGGTTGTCTTCGCGGAGCATGTCGCCGACCACAAGAACATCTCGTCCATCATCGACCAGGATCTCCTTGAGAATCCCGGGCTTGACAAGACCCTCCTCGGCGACGGTGTCGGCTCGATGGCGGGTGCGTTCTTCGGCGGTTGGCCCAACACCCCCGACCGGGGCACGATCGGTTGAGGTCACCATACT
>CALAFS010000171.1 GCA_937892405.1 uncultured Clostridia bacterium | reverse complement strand
CGTGGAATACAGCGACGGTATCGGCCGCCCCACGAAGCGGAACTCGCTGTCGTAATCGTCCTCGACGATGAAGCGGTCGGGCGCCTCTCCCGCCCACGCGAGATACTCCCGCCGCGTGGCGGCGGGGGTCGTGATCCCGGTGGGGAAACTGTGGTGCGGCGTCACATGGAGGACATCAATCGCCGCGTGATCCAGCGCGGCTTTTGCGATGCCCGCCTCGCCGAGCGGAAGAGGACACACGCGCGCCCCCATGCCGAGATACGCCGCCCGGATGTGCGAGTAGGAGGGATCCTCGATCCCGTAGACGCGCTCCCTACCGAGCAGCTTCACGACCACTTCATATAACTGCTCCGCACCCGACCCGATGAGGATTCGCGCGGGATCCGCACACATGCCGCGGTAGCGGGCGAGATAATCCGCGATCGCATTGCGCAGGACGGGGCACCCCATGCCCGGCGCTTTGCAAAAGAGGAGATCTCCCTCCTCGGCGATCACCCGCCGCACGGTGCGGAACCATACCGAGCTTTCAAACCGGTGCGGCGCTTCCTCGGGAGAAGGCTCCGCAAGCCGCGGGTGCGGCAGGGGGGCGACCGCGTCCGCGGGACGCTCGGACGCCGAACGCACGAAGGTGCCGCGGCGCTCGCGCGCTTCGAGATACCCTTCCTCCTCGAGAAGGGCGAGGGTATGCTCTGCCGTGATGAGGCTGACGCCGTGTCGGTCGGCGAGGACGCGCTTCGACGGCAGGCGCATGCCCGAGGGATAGTCACCCGCGGCGATTTTTTTCTTGATCTCCTCCGCGAGGGTCAGATATTTTGCTTCTCTTGTCATCTGGTATTATATTTTTCTCCCGATTTGGTTATTTACATAAGACCACAATTGTAGTATACTACAAACCGTCGAAAAGCGCAAGAGAAAATCGAAATCTCCCCGCAAAACCGAAAAAAGCAAACAGAAAGGGCTTTCCGCAGAAGGAAAGCGCAAAAATCATGAAAACCACCGAAAAAACACATCTCGCCGTCCTGCGTATCACCGTGGCGGCAATGTTCGCGGCGCTGAATGTCGCGTTCAGCTCCTTCGGCGTCCCCGTCCCCGGCGGGCACCTCTACCTGAACGATGTCGTCATCTGCACGGCGTCCATTCTTCTCGATCCGTTCTCCGCCTTCTTTGTCGGAGGCGTCGGCGCCTTCCTCGGCGACCTCTTCTTCTATCCTGCGCCGATGTTTGTCTCTCTCGTCACTCACGGCTTGCAGGCGGTCGCGATCTCCCTGATCTCCCGCCATGTACTGAAAGATCACCCCGTGATCGCCTCGGGCATCGGCGTCTCTATCGGTGCCGTCATCATGGTCGTCGGCTACTCTCTCGGCAGAGCTTTTATTTACAGCACGCCCGAATATGCGATCGCGAAACTGCCCTTTCAGATTCTTCAGGCGGTCGTCGGCGCCGTGCTCGGCATGCTGATTGTCTGGCGCTTCGGCGTCGGAGATCTCTTCCGCAAGAAGGGACTCACCCCGCCCTTAAAATCCGCAGAAAAGAAAACGGAAGAAAGAAAAACCGCCGATTGACCCAAGGCTTTTCATAAAAAGCAAACAATTCTTTCCAAAATACATATAAAAAGCCCCCGGGCGGATCCGCCCGAGGGCTTTGCTTTTCATATCATCAGAGCGCCGAAACGATCTCTTCGGCTTTTTTGAGTGCCGCTTCGATCTTGTCAAGATCGCGTCCGCCGCTCATCGCGCTGTCGGGGCGTCCGCCGCCCTTACCGCCCGTCACGGCGGAAACCTCGGCGAGGATCTTGCCGGCGTGTGCGCCTGCCTTGACCGCCTCGGGACCCGCGGCGGCGACGAAGTTCAGCTTACCGTCCGAGACGACGGCGAAGACCGCGACACCGTCGGGCAACTTCGCCTTCACCGTGTCGGCGAGTCCGCGTGCCGCGTCGGGACGCATCGAGAGCTTCGCTGTGAGGAGCTTTACCTTGCCGACCGTCTTCACCCGGTCGAAGAGTCCCTGTGCTTCCAGCTCCGCGTTCTTTGCGAGCAGGGCTTCCGCCTCGCGGTGCGCCTCTTTGATCTCGCCCTGAAGAGCGTGCGCCTTCTTTGCGAGGTCGGCGGGGTTCTGCGCTTTCAGCTCGCGCGCGGTGTCGGCGATCAGTGTCTCACGCTCCGAGAGGAGATGAAGGACGCCGAAGCCGGTCACACCCACAATACGACGGACACCCGCCGCGACCGAAGTCTCGGAGAGGATCCGGAAGAGTCCGATGTTGCCCGTGTTCGCGACATGGGTACCGCCGCAAAGCTCGAGAGAGGAGACGCCGGCGCGCACGACGCGCACCTTGTCGCCGTATTTTTCACCGAAGAGCGCCATCGCGCCCATCTTCTTCGCGTTTTCCACATCGGTGACGGTCGTCTCGCAGGGCTCCGCCGCGAGGATATGGCTGTTCACGATCGTCTCGACGCGGGAGAGCTCTTCCGCGCTCATGCCCTGGAAGTGCGTGAAGTCGAAACGGACTTCCTTCTCATCGACATACGAGCCCGCCTGCTCGACATGCGTGCCGAGCACCTCGCGCAGCGCCGCCTGAAGAAGGTGCGCCGTCGTGTGGTTTCTGCGGATCGCGGCGCGGCGGTCGGCGTCGATCGCAAGGTGCAGGGTGTCCCCGACCTTGACAACGCCGTTTTCGATCTTTACGATATGGACATAGACATTGTTTGTCTTTTTGGTGTCGAGC
>CALAFS010000170.1 GCA_937892405.1 uncultured Clostridia bacterium | reverse complement strand
GCACCGACGGAGACGGTATGAAAGGAGATTTTCCCACTGGTAAGGCGGGGGGCGACGAGGGTTTCCCCGTCGAGGGTAGCGCCGAGCGCACGGGCGGCGGCGATGTGCATATCGACCGGTCGGGCGGAGAAATTGCACCCGCCGTAGCCGCCGACATGCGCCCTGCCGAAGCGGGCGAGCATGGCGCCGAGAAGATAGGTAGACGCGCGGATCTGCGAGGTCAGGTCGGGCGGCGGTTCCGCCCCCGTGAGCGTATCGGTCGAGATCCTGACGCGGTTTTTCGTAAGGTAAGAGACTTCCGCCCCCATGGCGGAAAGTATCGAAAGCGTGACGCGGATATCCGAGATGTCGGGCAGATTCCCGACCTCCGAGGTTCCGCCGGTCACGATGGTGGCAAATAAAAGAGGCAAGGCGGCATTTTTCGACCCGCTGACGAACACATCGCCGTGAAGGGGCGCGCCGCCTCCGATAATGAATTTTTCCATCGTCTGCTCCGCAAAGAAGGATTCATTATCAGTCTATTCGCGGGCGACGAGGGGGGTGATTTGGGTGAATTAAGAATGTAGAATTCAGAATGCAGAATTGGGCGCGGAGCTTTTCCGTAGTTTCTCTGATCTGCCGCCGCATTTTATGCGGAATGAAGAAGTTAGGAAATGCAGCATTCAGAATGAAGAATGAAGAATTAGGTTCGGGGTTTTGCCTCGGTTTCTCTCATTCTTAATTCATAATTCATAATTCTTAATTCATCATTCTTACTTCTCGCGGTAGTATGCGACGGCGAGATCTACGACGAGTCCGTAACTGACCGAGCCTTGCGTTCCGTTCCACTGGAGGTACGCGTCATTGATCCCGGTCGAGACCGAGCCGATGACCGTGCCCTGATATTTTTTATAGGTTTTCGAGTAAGCGGCATTGTCCATGCGGATTCTCGCATCCGTTTCACCGAGCAGTTCCCGACACTTCGCGGGATCCGCGCGATAGAGCGCCGACCAAAGGTATTCGTACATGTTCATGTACCCGCTGTAACGGACATAGGCATCGTCCGAGCGGATACAGACGAGGAAAGCGATGAAGTTCGCCTCGTTCTCCCGCGCGATCCCCCGCTGATGCGCAAACTCATGCGCTACGGTGAACGGCAGGCAATAATCGGGAAAGCACATATTGAGATTGGACTCTCCCGTAAAACAGGAATAGACGCCGAGGATCTGCGCGTAAGACATCAGCTCGCTTGCGATCACGGGCTTTCCGCGGCTGTCAAAAGAGGTGAAAATCGGATAGTCGGCGAGGAAGGCATCGTAGGCGCGCACGATCTTCTCGCTGAGTTCGGTGAGGTCATAGGACATCTTCGATTCCCCGTCCTCAAAGGTCACGCCGTCAAGGAGCACTTCGGCTTCTTCTTTGCAGATTTTCGCCGTTTTGTAGAGTTCTTCTTTTGTGACGGGGGTGTCGGTCATACCGAGCTTTTTATCCAGCGTCTCGGTATGATAGGCGATTCCGAGCGTGAAAATGTAAAGAAAGCTTAGCGTCATGCAGAAACAAAGCAAAAATGCGAACCATCTTTGTCTCTTCCAAGGACGCCGTACACTGCGCACCACCCACACGATAAAGAGCACAATCCAGAGCGGAATCAGAAAGAGCAATATCTCGACGAGAGAGAACGGAATCCACGAGGTCAGTGCGGCAAGGGCGCGTCTTGTGGTATAGGAGACCGTGCGGTTCAGAAAATCGGCGACCGTCGGCGAAAGCCACGAAAGACCGAAGCATACAAGCGAAATCAGAAAGACGGCAAAGAAGATGGTTGTGACGGTCTGGAATTTTTTCCGCATGGCGAGCTCCTTTCTTTTGGCGGCGGATTTCAAAAATCCATAGAAGGCGTGCGCCTTCTATGGATTAGTATAACGCGAAGGTGATATTTTATCAGGAGAGAAGGTCAGAGTTTTTCATACCGTCTTGCCGAAGGACCGACGAGAATGATGTACATAACGGCGGCGAGTGCGAGAAGGAGTGCTGTCACAAGTCCGACGGCGAGCAGCCCCTTCGATGCGACGGTGAGAAGGACGACGGGAATCGCAATCAGCACGGCGAAAATCATCTGACCGAAGGTGCAGATGAACATCGCGGTGGACTGCTTGATCACCTGCGCCTCGTTGACATAATCAAACTTCGGGAAGGCGACATTCATCACCATGCCGAAGAGAGCGCAGAAGAGGTTCGCCGCCGTGGGGGTTAAGAAGAGGAAGATCACATAATACCATGCCGCATGCGTCGTGATTGCGAAAAGTGTCGCGGTAATCGCGGTGAACGGCAGAGTGATAATCATATGGGGCATGACCTTCGCAAAGAGAACCGTCTCGGTCGGGATCGGTAGAGAGCGAAGCAACGGGAACGCCTTCCCCTCCAGGGAAAGAGAGCACCCCGAGATAAAAGTGCAGGTCGAGAAGAAGGTCAGCACAAGGATCCCCGCCACGGGAAGAAACGCGCCGACATCCGCATCGGGGAGCATCTCTCCGAGCATCGTGCGCACGCTCTCCATGTGGGCGGCAAAGTAGATCGAGATACCGAGTTCAAAGAGAAGCCCGATCCCCGAGTTCAGCATATAGGTGGCGGAGGAGGTATAGCGGAGGAGTTCCTTTTTCACCATCGCGGTGAAGGGACTTCCCTCTTTCACCTTCTTTTCGCGGTATTTCACGCGCTTCGCACTTCCCGTATCGGTCACAATGCGGAAGTATGAGCGGGAAATCAGAAAATATGCAAGCGCACTGCCTCCGAGGCAGAGGACGAGAAGGACAAAAAACGGCAGAGGCTCCATAACGGCGGCGCCGCCGAGAAAGAGCAGAAACGGGCTCCCCTCTCCCACGCCGCTCTCGGCGATCCGGTCAAGAAACTCATCAAGACCGTCCATCAGAGAGGAATAACCGAAGAAGTACGCGGCAAGGAACACAAGGGAGATCAGGGTGGTAATAAAGCTGTTGTTCTTGATTCTCTTCGCGATCTTCGCGACAAGAAAGCCGACCGCCGAAGCGAGCGAGGTCGCAAGCAGGGGCAAAAGCAGGATCACGAAGATCGCGCCGATCCCTCCGAGCGCCGAGCCGCCGCAGAAAAGGTAGACCGCCGTCGCGGGAAGGAATACCACGGCGAACTCCGCATAATTGTAGATCATCACCGTGATGACACGGGCGAGAACGATCTCGTGCGGGCGGATGGGCATCGCGAGCAGAAGCTCGTTGTCACGACATTCAAAAAGTTCACTCTTCGTCTCGAAAATACTGAAGAGGAAGACCACGGTAAAGCCCGCGATCATAAAGAGCGAAAAATAGAGCGCGTCAAGCCCCGAGGAGATCATCACGGGTGCCATCACGATCGCGACCGAGAAAGAAAAGATCACGAACATCAGGGCGACGAAGGCGTAAAGGCAGATCATAAGCGCGAGCTTTCCGCCCGACTGCGTCTGGCTCTTCCCGTCCTTCCCCTTCCCGCCGAGAGCGGAAAAAAGGGCGCGCAGGCGGATCCCGATCAAAGTCTTAATCATCGTTATCCTCCAACTCAAGAAAGACATCTTCGAGCGAATCGTTACCCTTGACCTCTTCCATCGAACCGGTGACGAGCAGCTTTCCGCCCTTGATGATGGCGACCTTGTCACAGAGCTTCTCCGCCACATCGAGCACATGCGTCGAGAAGAAGATGGCGCCACCCGCCTCGCAGTGCTCCCGCATCATCTCTTTGAGAATGTGCGACGCCTTCGGATCCAGTCCGACGAACGGTTCATCCATCAGAATGAGTTTCGGCGCGTGGAGCCACGCGGAGATAATGACGAGCTTCTGCTTCATGCCGTGCGAATAGGAGCTGATCGGCATGGCAAGATCCTTTGTCAGCTCGAAGAGATCGGCATACTTGCGGATCCGCTCGGTGCGCGTCTCGCTGTCCACGCCGAAGACATCGGCGATAAAGTTAAGATAGCGGATTCCTGTCAGAAAGTCGTACACATCGGGGTTATCCGGAATATAGGCAAGCGCACGCTTGCAGGCGAGCGGCTCGGTCTTGATCGAATGACCGTCGATTGTGATTTCTCCCGCGTCAAAGTCGATAAGTCCGACACAGGCTTTGAGCGTCGTGGTTTTTCCGGCACCGTTGTGCCCGATGAAACCGTAAATTTCGCCGGGAGCGATCGTGAGGGACAGATCGTCCACCGCGTGCTTTTCCCCGTATGTCTTGGTCAGATGTTCGATTTTCAGCATGAAAGTCTCCTTCATAAAGTGAAATCGGAACACGGCTCCCGCCATGACTCCGCGTTTATTTTATCACACCGACACATATTTGTCAATCATTTTGCTTGACTTTTCGCGCGGGCGCCTGTATAATAAAGGCAGAGCTTTGGAAAGGAGCCGCTTCTGCGGTGAAATTTTGCTTTATGGAAGAAAAACTTTATGTGACTTACGAAGACTTCGGCGCGAAGGGTGACGGTAAGACGGACGACATGCCCGCCATCGTCGCCGCCCATGCGTATGCGAACGAGCATGCCCTCCCCGTCCGCGCAAAGGACGACGCTACCTACTACATCGGCGGCAAGGCGATCTGTGCCACGGTCGGCACCGACACCGACTTCGGAGAGGCACATTTTATCATTGACGATACCGTGCTCGAAGATCGGACGCAGTCGATTTTCCGCGTCGCGCGGACGACGAAGGAGTTCTCCCCCGCGATCGCAACGCTGAAAAAGGGACAGAAAAAGATCGACTTTCCCCATGAGGGCACCGTCTATGTCCGCGTCTACAATGACAATAAGAAAATCTATATCCGCGAGGGCGTCAATCAGAATGCCGGTACGGCGCAGAACGACTGTTTTCTTGTCGATGCCGTGGGCAACATTCTGACCGACATCGACTGGGACTATGACACCGTGACGCGGGCGGTCGCCTACTCGGTCGACGAGACGCCGATCACCCTGCGGGGCGGTATCTTCACCACGATCGCGAACCGCTGGAAGCTCGAATATGCCTATCACGCGAGAGGCATCGACATCAACCGCGCCCATGTGACGGTCGAGGGCGTGCGGCACTATGTGACGGACGAGGGCGAGCACGGCGCGCCTTACCGCGGCTTTATCTCGGCGACCGACACCTATGATGTCACGGTAAAGAACTGTCTCTTTACCCCGCACTTCACCTATTGGGCGACACTTCCTAC
>CALAFS010000169.1 GCA_937892405.1 uncultured Clostridia bacterium | reverse complement strand
ACCCTTCTTTTCAATGCGGCGTATTGCTTGGTGGTTGCCGCATATGAGCCTGCGACCTATCCGCTTTTCGGCGCGCTTTACGGTGTCGCTACCCTGAGTGCGATCGCTTCTTCCTACTTTGCGGCGAATGCGGAATTCATGAGCTTCAAGCTGGTCTCCATCAACGGGAAAAAGCAGGTCGTCGAGAAAAAGATGACCCGTTCGCTCGAGAGGGAGAACCTCGCGCTCGACGGCACGATTGACGAGTATAAGTCGAGAACCGCGCGCTTCTTCCGCACGACCTTCGTCTCGGATTTCTTCCGCCGCAACTCGAAGAGCGCGGAGAACTCGCAGGCGGTGCTTCTCCTGTTCGCCGTCTCGCTCGGTGTCTCCCTTGTCACCGGCGTGGTCGCGTACTTTATCGTCGGAGGTATGGTCGGGGCACTTGCCTCCTTCCTCCTCGTCTTCATGCTTTCTTTCCCGTCCTTCACCCTCCTGTCGCACAAGCTCTCCTACTACCGCTCGGAGAAGGAATCCCTTGTCGAAGACAGCACCGTGATCGGCGAGACTTCGTACTATGACTACGCAGGCGTCGATGTCGTCACCTTTGAAGACACCGAGATTTTCGGCAAGGACGATGTCGCACTTCAGCGCGTTATGCTCTACGGAGACAAACAAAACTTTACAAAAGCGTTAAAACAAATGTCTGCCCTCTTCACATTGCTCGGCGGCCCGCTCGATTATATCTTTGCGAACGCGCTCGAAAAGCGCGTCCCGCCCGCAGAACATGCCTATGTGGAGGCGGACGGTATCCGCGGAGAGGTCGAGGGCGTCACGGTCTATGCCGGCACCGAGGAATACATGCGCCGCTACGGCATCGTCATTCCCTCCGACACGATGGGGGCGAAGGACAAGGTCTATGATACCACCCGTGTGATGTACGCCGCGGAGGCGGGGCGCGTCTATGCGAAGTTCTATCTCCGCTATTCCTTCTCGGAGGAGTATACCATGCTTCTGCCCCTTCTGAAAGAAGCGGGCATGGTAACGCTGGTGTATACCCGCGACCCGAATGTCAATAACGACCTCGTGCATAAGCTCACGACCGGAGAGGACATTATCCGCGTGATGCACAAGACGGTGCCCCTTTCCGAAGATCGGAAGATCTATCCGCGTATCAGCGCCGGCATCGTCACTCTCGGCGATAAGACGAACGCGATCAATATGCTTCTCCTCTCGAAAAAATATGTGAAGTTCCAGAAGACGCTCCGCAGCACCGCGACAGCCGCGGCGGCGGCGGGCGGCGCGGCGGCGATCCTTCTGTCGCTCTTCGGCGTCTTCGGTGTTCCGACCCTGTTCCTTGCACTTTGGCAGGCGGCATGGGTCGGCGTGCTCGCTTTCCTGATCCGCGGTGCGTTCCCAGCAGGGAAGAGACGGAATCAAAAAGAAATCCGGCAGACCCTCCCTGCGGTGATTGACCGGAGAAAGGATTGATCATGACCGAAAAAACGCATCTTTCCTCGGTTCTTAAGTCCGTGGAAAAGCCCGGGCGTTATACCGGCGGAGAATACAATCGCGTCATGAAGGACAAAGCGGCAGTCAAATGCCGCTTTGCTTTCTGCTTTCCCGACACTTATGAGATCGGCATGTCCAATCTCGGTGTCAGGATTCTTTACGATGTTCTGAACCGGGATCCCGACATCTGGTGCGAGCGTGCCTATGCCCCATGGACGGATATGAAGGAGCGCATGGAGACCTACGGTCTGCCGCTCACTGCCGTGGAGAGCGGGGATCCCGTCTCCGACTTCGATATCGTCGGGTTTTCTTTGCACTACGAGCTTTGCTATCCCACCTTTCTCGGTATGCTGAAGCTCGCGGGGCTTCCGCTTCTCTCTTCGGAGCGCGGGGAGGACGGCCCGATTATTCTCGGCGGCGGACCCTGTACCTTCAACTCCGAGCCGGTCGCCGACTTCTTCGACCTTTTCAATATCGGAGAAGGGGAGGAGGTTCTGCACGAGATCGTCAGACTCTATATCCGCATGAAAGAAGACGGCGCCTATACGCGTACCGCGTTTTTGCGCGCCGCCGCGGGGATCGAGGGCGTGTATGTCCCCTCTCTCTATGAGGTGCGCTATCATGAGGACGGTACTCTGTATCCTTATGTTCCGAAATACCCCGATGTGCCGACGCGTGTGAGAAAGCGTATTGTCGCCGATCTTGACGAGGCACCCTATCCCGAAAAGCTGGTGCTCCCGTATGTCGAGACGGTGCATGACCGCATTGTGCTGGAGGTTTACCGCGGTTGTATCCGCGGTTGCCGTTTCTGTCAGGCGGGTATGATCTACCGCCCGATCCGCGAGAAATCGCCCGAGACGCTTTGCAAGAGCGCACGGTGCCTTTACGAGAACTCCGGTTACGACGAGATCTCTCTGATCTCCCTTTCCATCAGCGACTACTCCCGTCTTCCCGAGCTGACCGATAAGCTCCTTGCCTGGACGGATGAAAAGCGTGTGAGTCTCTCCTTGCCCTCCCTCCGCCTTGACAGCTTTTCGGAAGAGTTGATGAAGAAGGTTTCCTCCGTCCGCACGGGCGGCCTGACCTTCGCACCGGAGGCGGGAACACAGCGCCTGCGCGATGTCATCAATAAAAATGTGACCGAGGCGGATCTTGAGCGCGCGGTCGGTATCGCCTTCCGCGGCGGAAAGAGCAATGTCAAGCTGTATTTCATGAACGGACTTCCCACCGAGACTCTCGTGGACATCGAGGGGATTGCCGCCATGTCGAAAAAGGTCATCGACTGCTATTACGCCCTTCCGAAAGAAGAGCGCCCGCGCGGCGTCGGCGTGACGATCAGCGTCGCCTGCTTTGTGCCGAAACCGTTTACTGCCTTCCAGTGGGAAAAACAGGATACCTTTGAGGCTCTTGCCGAAAAACAGGAGCACCTGAGACAGTGCATCACCGACCGTCGCATCCGATATACCTACCACGATGCGAAGACTTCTTTCATCGAGGCGGTCTTCACCCGCGGCGACCGCAGGCTTTCCCGCGCGATTCTGCGTGCGGTGGAGCTTGGTGCCTATCTTGACGCATGGGACGAGTGCTTTGATTTTGATCGGTGGATGCAGGCATTTTCCGACGCCGGCGTGGATCCCGCGTTCTATACGACGCGCGGCTTCGGACTGGACGAGGTACTTCCGTGGGACATCATTGATCCCGGCGTAACAAAGGAATTCCTTCTTCGCGAGCGTGCAAAAGCATACAGAGAAGAGACGACACCCTCCTGCGCGGAGCATTGCTCCGGCTGCGGGGCGAACCGTTTGGGAGGTAAAACAAGATGGTGCAGGAAGTAACGCCCGTTACCGTGCGGATCAGGTTTTTCAAGACCGGAAATCTGCAATACATCTCGCACCTTGACCTTGTGCGTACGATGAACCGGATCGTGACCCGTGCCGCTTTGCCGCTCTGGTATACCGAGGGCTTCAATCCGAAGCCGAAGATGGTCTTTGCCGCCCCCCTTTCCATCGGGACGGAGAGCCTGACGGAGTTCATGGATCTCCGCCTGACCGAACGGGTGGAACCCGCCCTTGTCATGGAGGCACTCAACCGCAACCTGACCGATGACATGCGCGTGACGGAGGTCTATTATCCCGAGACGCGTCTGACCGATCTGAAATGGCTGCGCTACGACATCACGATCGACACGGAGGGCGCCGATGCGGCACTTGCCGAGACCTGCGAGGCACTTCTTGCGAAAGAGCAGGTGCTGACCGAGAAGAAGGGGAAAAACGGTGAATTCCGTGAGGTGGATATCCGCCCGCTGATCCGCACGACAAAGGTGACGGCGGAAAGCGGCGCGCTTCGCCTCTTCTGTATTCTTTCGGGGGACGCTTCCGCGTTCCTGAACCCCGAGCTTGTCATTCGCTATCTGAAGAAGACGGCGGGCATCCTCTCCGATCCCTGCATCGTCAGGGAAGGGTATCGGATCGTACGCATGGAGGCGTACCGCGAGGATATGACGCCTTTCCGTTAAGATTAAAAGATACTGTCAAAATTGATTCCAGAGAGCCGCCCTAGGTGCGAGAGCGCATCTTCAAGGCGGCTTTTTGTGATGATGAATTGTTCGTGACTCTCCGCCCGTGCCGCGCCGATCATTTCGGCGAACGCCGCTTCGATGTTGGTGAGATCGTCGTGACTTACTGTCAGACTGATATAGCGCTCGTCCGCTTTGAATTCTTCGTAAAGTGCGGTAATTTTTTCGGCGATGTTTTCGTCCGTGGGGGAGAGCGCCCCCACCCGTTCGCCGTAGTCTTTGGCTTTTTGCCCGATGACGGCGGCGTTGACGGAGACGAAAATCAGGACGAGAATCAGGATCACTGCCGCGGTGATTTTGACTTTCATGCGTTTTTCTCCTCTTTCTTGACGAGTGAGGTGCTCCCGAGATCGTCGACGGTCAGAAGATAGACCTCAGGGAGCCTGACACCGTGCTGTGCGAGAACGCGGTTGAGCCACACGCGGTCATAGCCGAGCGCGCGGAGATTGGTTTCGTTCACTTCGCGGTCGACGACGATCAGATGCGCGATCCCCGGCTCTCGCTCTTCGGTGAGCGCCTGCTTTGTGATCGGCTGACAGTCGGCGCGCAGAGTGACCGACAGCTTTCCGCTCTGTTCGAGAATGGCATAATATACTTCGGAGATGTCGGCGATCCCGAGGACGCGCAGCTCCGAGAGCAACTCGTTGATGGAGATGCGGTTGTCCTCGAGTACCTGCTGGCGGATCTTTCCTTTATATATAATATAGACGGGATCGCCTTCGATCAGATGCTTGAGCTTTGCGGAATGGTTTTTGATCGCGGAGAGCAGGATTTCCGCCGAGAGAATGAAGAGGATCGGGATCACGGCATTGAGGAGAGGGAGGTCGGGGTCGTCAATCGGAATCGCCGCGATTTCCGAGATCAGAAGGGTGGAGACCAGCTCGCCGACTTCGAGTTCTCCGATCTGTCGCTTTCCCATCAGTTTCAGAGCGACCGAGAGAAAGAAATAAATGAGCACGGTTCTGAGAAAAATAGAAGCCATCGCGCACTCCTTTTCAAGAAATCTGTCTTTATTTTGAGTTCCTTTGCGGAAAATACGCAAAAATCCGAGAAAAAAGTAAAAAATCTTTCAAAAAGGGGTTGACAAAGGAGTAGAAGTGTGGTAGAATAAGAAA
>CALAFS010000168.1 GCA_937892405.1 uncultured Clostridia bacterium | reverse complement strand
GTTCGCTTTGACACGGAAAGCGGCGGGATCGAAAACTTCTGTTTTTTCACTCTCCATGACCAGTGTCGGCGCATGACTTCCGGCATCGAAGAGAACATCGCCTCCGATGGCGTCGCTCGCAAGGCAAAGGGTAAAGGTTTCTCCGGCGTGCTCTCTGACAAAAGGCGTCAGGTCGATCTCCACGGCGCCGACCGTCGCGATAAAGGTGGCGATCGGCGTATCGCTTCCGACAAGGAAGACGGAGATGCTCTCGCCGCTTGCCTGCGTGATCGTCAGGCGGAGCGTCGCCGCGTACAGCGATTCTTTTTTGTCAGGGGAGAAGGAAAGATAGGTTTTCTTTACATTTTCGATCGGAAGCGCTGCTCCCTTTTTGAGAAGAAGATCGTTTTCCGCATCTTCACCGGTCAGCGCCACGGAGTCTGCAAGCGGAAGGGAGGAAGTATTCTTTTCGGTTCCGACCTCACAGATCGAGAAGTCGGCAAGGTCAATTTCCGTGTCATAATATTGCGGGATATTGTCCGTGTTTTTATAGCTGTATCCGCCATAGAACTTGATGGCAAAGCCGAAGACCGCGCTCGTATCCGAAAGATTCTCCGAGAGCATGCCCGCGTCAAGCGTGAAATCGAAGCCGTAGCGCTCCCAGCGGTCGGTTTCCGTGATGGTTGCCACGCCACTCTTTTCTTCATAGAAATTCAGGCGGTAGTTCAGAGAAGAGGAACCGTCTGCCCTCGTAGCGGCTTTGTTCGTTGTGAAGCCGTAATCAAGATAGCCGGTCATCCCTGCCTTTGCACGGAAGCTGATGTGATAGGTGCGCCCGACATTTTCCGAAGTCAGAATATCGGAGAGGAAATTTTTGAAAAGGATATTCGCGTTTCCGTTCGCCCGCTTGTTTGCTGCGCCGTTTTTCGCGGGGAAGATCCGGATTCCGCCGTCCGCAATTTCCATAAAACCGTCTGCCCATGTGTACATGGAATAGTTTGTCAGGTCGTCCCATCCGCTGACCGTCAAATCTTTTGCGTAGGGACTCTTTTCTTCGGATTTTGTCACTTCGTAGACGGCGATGTCGTCGATCGCGAGCCGGAGATCCTTGGTTTCTTCGGCGCGCGTCGGGTCAAGGTCATCTTTTGTAAGGCCGAATCCGCTGATCAGCGACTGCATCGAAAGGCGCGTTACACCGTATTCGGTGGCGTCGGAGGCATTCCGGGGAATGGGGAGCATTTTCTGATCTACGGTAAACTCATAGACTACCGTCTTCCATTCCGTCCCGATCGAAACGGTTGTGATCGGACAGGTCTCGGGCGCACCGTCATAGAGGTACCACGCGTAGTTTTTCGCGTCCGGATTTCCGTCTGTCAGACTGCCCGTGACACCGGCATTGCAAAATTGCTCTTTCATCATGCCGAGACGCACCGTACCGGCTTTGTCTGCCTTTACGCGGAAGGTGACACGGTAGGTCTTTCCGACATCCCCCGCTCCCCAGCTTCCGATCGCATCCGAAAGCTCGATCTGCGGAGAGACACGGTCGGGAGAGTTTTGGTAAATGTGGCGGAGGTATATCACCATGGCTCGGTTTCCGTCGCCGTCCATGTCCGTGACTTCAAAGCCCTGGCGGTTTGCCGCCCAGTTGTCGTTTCCGTTTGCGTCACCGTTTTGCCGCAGGAGAAAAGTCGGTTTCCCGGTGTCGAAATCATAGGCACCCTTCAGCGTCGCATCCGACGGGCAGTCGATGATTTTGAGTCCGGTCTCTCCCGAGATTTTCTTCACCGAAAGGTCGTCGATATCCACATAGAGGTCTTCGACAGCACCGTCATAGCTTCCGACCCCCATACCCGCATAAGTCAAAACGGCGAGCTGGTTGACCGCATAGTAACGGTTGTCGCCGGGGCGGAATTGCGTCGGGAGCATGTTCGCGTCGGATAAAGTAAAGCGATAGGTGACCGTCTGCCACACACCGGCTTCCGCAATGGTGACAACTTCGGTCGGGCAACCGGAGTAATCGGTTCTTTCCCAGTTCGCGGGGTCTTTCTTGCCTTCGACAAGATTTCCGCTTTCATCTTTTTCCCAGTAACAGAAGTAGCGTTTTCTCATGCCGAGACTCACGGAGCCGGCACGGCTCGCGCGGATACGGAAGGTGACAAGATAAGAGGTGCCGAGATTCTCCTCCGTCCATGTGCCGATTGCATTACCGAGGTTCATCTGAAAACCGGCATTGCTTGCCTTCATATAGGAAGAGGCAGGGTAAAGGCGAAGAACCTGATTGCCCGCGTCGGCAGGGTCGGTAACGGAAGTAAAGACCTCCGCCGTCTCCTTGTCGGTCTCCGTGCCGCCAGCACCCTTGATCCCCATGTCGGGTTTGCTGCCTTCCGAGAAGGTGTAGGTTGTCGTCACCTCGTCGTCTTCGGTGTCCGAGATGAAGATCAGTGTCATGGTTTCGGCACCCTGTGCCTTCATTTCCTTTGCGTAGTCGGTGACGGTGAGGCGGAAAAGCTCGCCGTCCTCGCTTACCGTATAGCTTGCCAGCGGCGCACCGCCGAAGACTGCCGCGAGGTCAAGCCCCGAAGAGGAGGGATTGTTTGCCGGCGCGTTTTCCGCCGTGATCGTGTCCTTAGTCCACGCGGCGGCATTTTTCAGACCGTACACCGAGAAGGCGGTGCCGACACCGGTCGCACGGAAGGCGACCGTAACGGTGCCGCCCGTGTACGCCGAGAGATCGAATCCGACATACACCTTTTTGCTTTCCCTGTCGATGCCGTAACTTCCTCCGCTTACGGCGAGGGTTCCGTCGGGCGTATCCGCACCGACGGTTACGGCGTCGTGGACGGGCAGGGTCGTTGTTTCCTGCGGACGCGTGACGAGCGCCGCTTCAGCGAACAGTTCGACCGAAGTGAAGATTTCCTCTACCAGAAAATCGTCAAAATAGAGAGGAAAGTACTTTTCTTCGTTCACTAAGATCCCCGTCTCTTTTTCAGGCTCTTTTCCGAGGTAGTCGATGTCGGTGTAATGATCGGTATTGTAGCCGTTTTTCGTCGGGAAGCGTGCATTGGTTGCCCCGCCCGCATTTGCGCGTCCGCTCGGCTGGATCGCGAACGGATCGGACGCGAGCACCTGCGTTTTGTTTTCCACCGAGAGGTAGAATACCACGCGATTGAGCGTCGTGACGGAGATCAGTTCCTCGTAAGTGAACTCCACGGTATAGGTTTTCCATTCTCCCGCTACCGTGCGCACCGTCTTGTCAATCGCGCGGAAGTCGACAACGCGTCCGTTTTCCACACCCTGCGCGCCGATGTGAATCTGTCGCGAGGTCGTGTCGTAGAGACGGAAGGAGAAACGGATCGTCCTGCCGAGGTCGTCCTCGGAGAGACGCTTGGATTCCGAGATTCCCTTGTGGAAGAAAATCGTGTCAAAGTGATTGTTCACGCTGTTTCCTTCGAGGTCGCCCGCGAGATTGACATAGGTGGCGCGGGGAAGGATGTAGTCAAGGCGCATGGCCTTCGAGGATTTTCCTCCGACCTCGTCGTCCGAGATGACCGTGCGGCTCGTATTGATGGCGATGATCTGCCCTGCGGAAGACATGAGATGCTCCGCACCGAGCGCGCTGTTTTCAAAGTCCGCGTCGGTCAGCACCTTTTTCCCCGCCGCGTATTTTGCCGTCGCACGGAAGGCGATCTTTCCGCTCTTCCCCCTGACATATTCCGTGACATCAAAAGTATAGGCGCCGGCACCGTAGACCGCGACCTCACCGAGCACTTCGCCCATGACGGAGGCTTCGGGATTCTCTTCGTTGTATTCGTCGATCGCCGTGATAATCACGCGGTTGGTCGCCTCGTTCTTTACCGAGAAGCGGAGGATCACACTGTGCATGTCGGTGTATTCTTCCGCGTCGAAAACGAAGGTAGCGCCGTTTTTATCGGTAACCGTCCGATTGCCCGCGACCGTTCCCGTCGTCTCGGTGACACCCGACACGGTGCGGAAGGTCAGCGTTTTTTCACTTGACAGACACTTGCCGTTTTTCGCTGTGATCGTCGTCGGGACGGTCACGGTATAGTAGGTGCCTTCTTTCATATTATAAGGAACGAATTCCCATTGCTGATCGCCGAAATAGGAGTTCCAATGACCGGGGAGCACATCGCCGCTCAGCGCGTCCGTTATCTTGATTTTTCCGATTTCCGAGCCGTCGATCGACCCGATGAACTGGAATTTGATCGACGCGCCCGCGCCGATTTCATACACGCGGTCAATCGTCAGAGATTCGTTCGTTCCGTCAAAGCCTTCCGCATCTGTGCCGATAAAACCGGGGTTGTCGACATCAATAATTTCACATGACGGATCGCCGTTTTGCAACCAATAGTTTGCATATCGGTGAAAAGCGGCATAAGTATCAATGCCGTAGAACTTATCGGGACCCGTGCCGAAGGTGTGCCCGCATTTCGGCGAAATCAGACCGTAGAACGGCACATTTGCATTTCTGCACTGATTCATCAGCCCGCGATAGAAGACCCAATAAGAGCAGTCGCCGCCCGCTTGCGTTCCGGTGCAGAAAACGGGACTCTGTCCTTCTTCCACCGTTGCCTGCGCACCTCCGCATTCGGCGTAGGTCAGGTTTGCACGGGAGGAAAACTCCGGGTAAGGCTGTGCTTCGGGATCGCGTACGAGCTTATTTCCCGAGGCGTCGAGGACACCGTCGTTAAGATACGGATCCCGATAGCCGAGATTTCCGTAAGTCGGGTCGGTGATATGGTCATATCGCGTCTCGCCGACATGCCCCTCGAGATGTCGCAGCTCTTCGAGCGTTTCCGGTGAGGTCGTGCCGAGTCGGGAGGCGACACCTGCCTTCGAGTTGCCATAGACGCCGATCTTATCCGAAAGGAAGGGGAATTTTGTGACTTTTCCGTCGATTTCGATCCCGTCTTTTGCGGCTTTTCGGAGCGTGCGGAGCATGGCGGTGTCCGACTTGATGCCGTTATATACCGCGAGGGAATAAGTGTAGTTATCGCCCGAGACCGAGTTCATCTGAGAGTCACCGCAGAAATAACCGTAGTGATCCGCTCTTGCCATGGGGACAAGACCGTAAGCCGATACGACCCCCGCATAACCGCGGAAAAGGAAGCCCTGAAGCTGAGGGCGATCTGCCGTCGTTGCCGCGCTCGAACGGGTGTAACCCGAAGAGAGAGCGACCATCACGGGCACCGAGGTGATATCCGTCCCGGTCGGGTAGATCAGATCCATATAAAGATTCAGATCAATAAAGGTACCGTCGGGTTTTACACAGTCGTAGACGGTTTCCGCCTTTGTGTTTCCGACATAGGTGTAGGGGTATTTCTTTTGCTCTTCGGCGGAGAGCTTTGCAAGCTCTGCCTCCGGGATAGACTCTGTCATAACGGGGTCGGAAAACCATGTCGCATAGTCGATGTTGCGCGTGTCGCTTGTGCTTTTCACCGTGATGGCATCTGTTTTATCGAGTTTCGGCGTGCCGTCCTCCCTCACCCACTTGACAAGAGAGGCGCGCTTGACCGATTTGAAGTCGTTGTTCCAGATTTCGACGATTCTCTCGAGTGTCCCTGCCGCACCGTGCAGATCATAAGCGAAGTAGGGGACCTCATAGGCGATGTCATACCCTGCGGGAAGCACATAGTTTGAGACGATATGGGAACCGGTCGAAAGTCCGTCCACCGCGCGATCCGGCGTTTCGATGGCGCCGTTAATGATTTGGGAGCGGATGTTCTGGACGCTCCAATCAAGGTAGGGAGACACGGTATTTTCATTGTCGAGATAGTCCATGACGATGACATAATAACCGCGGTCGATCAGCCGGGCGACGATCACCGCGTCACTGTCCGTACCGATGCGCGGTACGCGTGTGTTCATCACATAGAGAATGACGACCGAGCCGGCATATCCCTCGCGGTTCGCAGGGTAAGTAAAGCGGTCGGTATCATAATAAAAATGGAGATTGACCGGAATTCCAAGCAGCGTCTGCGGGACAGACGAATTCGGGAAATTCTTGGCTGCATCGGTGATCTGAATCGACTTATGTAAATATTGATTTACACTGTCAGATTGAAGTGCACTCGGTGCCTCCGGCATTATGCTCTCTTCTGCCGACGCGATCGTAGTGAGGGGGACACACGGCAAAAGCAGAAGCAGCGCAAGAATTCCCGCGAGCAGGCGGGAGAGGACGGTTCGCTTTTCTTTCATGGATTTCTTCCTTTCTTATCTCTCGCGCGTCGCGCGATGGGAATACAAATGAAAATTGTTCCCTGTCAGGAAATGTATACCTTTACTGACAGGCTCTTTTTTATAAAATACCTCAAAAAATCGGCTTGCAGGCGCATTTTTGGGGTTCGCATTTCTTGTCAGGAAAATGATACATCCTTGTTGACACCGACGAGCGGACGCTGGGTTACACAGTGATCCACGAGCAGATGCGGCGCGTTTTTATGTGCTTCTTCCGTGAGAATCCGACGGTATTCCGTATCCTCCGCGTAGTCACCCCAGTCGACCTTCCAATAGCGCACGCCCGCCTTTT
>CALAFS010000167.1 GCA_937892405.1 uncultured Clostridia bacterium | reverse complement strand
CCCATGCAAGAACTGCACCTCGGCAAAGTCGCTCGCCAAAAAGAGCTGGTTCAGCAAGCTGGAGGTCGGAGAAGACGGCAAAATGGTCTCCGTCCTCTCCCGTCGCGTGCGACTGAACGGACGGGACTGCGTCGCGGAGCTGCTTTTCCCTATGGAGAGCGACACTGACATCTCCCTTCGGGATTCTCTGCCCGACCGCCCCGACTTTGTCCTTGTGAACTTCTACCGTGACACGCTGACGCACGCGTTTTCCCGCGCGTATCTCGAAGACTTTCTGCCGAATCTGCGCCATGTGGAGGGCGTCGCGCTCTTCGACCTCGTACATCTGCACACAGTCAACGAGACTTACGGACATGACGCCGGAGACGCCCTTCTGAGGGCGGCCGCCGACACACTCTCCGCCGCCATCGGAGAAAACGACACGCTGATCCGTTACAGCGGCAACGAATTTCTGATTCTCTTCCGTGGGATCAGACCCGTCACCTTCCGGGATACGGTGGACGCGCTCAGGGAAAAGGTTCTCGCGGCGACGGCGGAAGGCTATCCCGACCTTCACCCCGAGATCGCCGTCGGCTGTGTCTCCGAGGTATCCCCTCTCGCGCAGGCAATCTCGGACGCCGACCGCGAAATGCACAAGGAAAAAGAGCGGTAGGCACATGCCGCACCAAAGAAAGATAAGGAGTAAAACCGTGAATATCTGCGAATTCTATACCGCCGTGGGCGGTGATTTTGAAGAAGTGTCAGGCAGATTGCAAAACGAGGCGCTGATCTCGCGCTTCGTAAAAAAGTTTGCCGCCGATCCCTCCCATGCGGAGCTTATCAAAGCGAGGGCGGCAGGCGACATCGAGAGCACCTTCCGCGCCGCCCATACACTCAAGGGCGTGGCAGCGTCCCTCGGACTCTCCTCCCTCTTCTCCGCCGCGTCGGAGCTGACCGAGCTCCTCCGCCCGAGAAAGGAAATCCCCGAAGAAAAGTATTTTACCGCCCTTGAAAAAGAGTACAAAAAAGTTATCGACGCCATCGAAAAGCTCGACGCATAAAGTGAAGTAATACAAAATCCGTGCGGCAGACAAAACCAGTCTGCCGCACGGATTTTTGTAAAATAGAGTTTGCATATTCGCGTTATTTTGGTGCTTTGCCACCGCTTTTCCCGTAGGGGCGACCATCGGTCGCCCGTCTGCGCTCTCATTGTTACAACATCAAAAAGAGACGCTCGCTCTTCGGTACCTTGTAGGGGTCGGCGCCAAGGGCGACCCGTTACGCCTGTTGATTATACACGCTTTGTTGAGGGACTTTCGCCCCTACGGGCAAATGATTGCGAAACAGCCTCCCAATAGCGCATATCGGCATCTTGCGTTTTGTGGGTCGCCCTTGGCGCCGACCCCTACAAACGGGGGAGAGCGTTCCCGACTCGATCGTTCTCTTTTTGTAAGTTTTGCGCAAAGCGGGCGACCGATGGTCGCCCCTACGATGAGAATCGGACGAAAATGCCCCGAAAAAGCGTATGTGATTGACAAAGCGAGCGGGTCGCCCCTTGACGGGGCGCTTCGCGCGTGAAATATGTCAAAGACATGTGAAATTCGCCTGCGGCGAGAGTAAATAATTCTGAATTCATAATTCTTAATTCTGCATTTTCTAAGTTCTTAATTCATAATTCTTCATTCTGCATTTTCTAAGTTCTTAATTCATAATTCTTCATTCTGCATTCGATAAGTTCTGAATTTTTACGGCAGTGAAGGTTCTGATGGATTTCAGGACTTCGGCGATCTGAATCGGCTTTGAGAGGTGGTCGTTCATGCCTGCCTCGCGCGTGTGGCGGATGTCGTCCTCGAAGACATTCGCGGTCATGGCGAGAATGGGCACGTTCTTCGCGTTCGGGTTGTCCGATGCGCGAATGACCCGCGTCGCCGCAAGCCCGTCCATGACGGGCATCATGACATCCATCAGAATGACATCGTAATAATGCTCGGTGTGGGAGAGGAACTTTTCGCACGCCTCTTTTCCGTTGGCTGCCTCCTCTACCGTCAATCCGTTCTCGGTCAGGAGCACGGTGGCGATCTCGCGGTTCAGCTCGTTGTCCTCGACAAGAAGGACACGGGTGCCCGAAAGATCCGCGGCAACCGCGCTCTCGGTGACGCGGCGGATCTCCTCCTTGTGTCTTTCCGCCTCGAGCGCAGTCTCGGTGCTGATCTCGAAGGGGATCGTCACGGTCATCTCCGTCCCTTCCCCGATCCCGCTCTTCGCCGTGATCTCACCGCCCATCAGGCGGACAAACTGCGAGGAAATGGCAAGTCCGAGCCCCGAGCCCTGCGTCTGCAAGCCCTCGCCGTCGGCGCGGTGCTCCTGCGTGAAAGGCTCAAACATGTGCTCGGCGAATTCCTGCGACATGCCGATGCCGCTGTCCTTCACCCGGAACTCGTAAGTGACGCGTCCCTCTCCTTCGGAAAGCTCCTTTACCGTCAGGGAGACGGTGCCGCCGTCGGGCGTAAACTTCACCGCGTTGCCGAGCAGATTGATCAGCACCTGACGGAGGTGCAAAGCATCACCGACCACATCGGGATAGCGGAGGGATGACATGTTCAGAGTAAAATGCAGGTTCCGCGTCTCGATCTGTCCGTCGATAATCGAACCACACTCCGACACGATCCGTTCAATGTTCATCGGCTCATGCAGAATCTCGACCCGGTTGCTCTCAATGCGGCTGATGTCCAGCACATTGTTGACAAGGGAGAGCATGTGTTCTCCCGCGCCAACGATCTTGTCGATGCAGTCCTTCACCGTCGCAGGATCGTCGATGTGGTTCTTCGCGATCGCGCTCATGCCGATGATGCCGTTGAGCGGGGTGCGCATGTCATGCGACATGTTGCTGAAGAAGACGGTTTTTGCATGGTTGGCTTCTTCCGCCTGTTTCGCCGCCATCTCCAGCACCTCCACCTCCATGAGGCGGCGGTTGGTCAGGATGTCAAGGTTTCTCTTGCGCAGATACATCAGGACAAGATACGCGACCACAAGCGATGCGAAAAGAAGGAGCAACACAGTCACGATCATGATGGTATTGAACATCTGCGAGACAGAACTGAAGATCGCGGACTCGGGCACATAGATGACAACATGCCACTTTTCCGCATTGCTCAGCTCCTCGGTATTGATTTGCAGGGGGGAGTAGTACACATAGAAGTTTTCGCTTTCCCCGTCGATCTTTATCATACCCGACTGCCCTGCGAGGTACGCGGTCTCAAACGCCGCATACTCCTTCGCCCCGACCAGCCGTCCGATCATGGTAAAGAGGTTCTGATACTCCCAATTCCCGTCCACCAGTGAGCTCTCGCTGACCGCGACGCGAAAGCCGTCGTCCTTGATGATACTGGTGATCGTCGAATTGCCGAACGCGTTGATCGGGAGAAGCTCGGAGATCGCGCCGATCTCCGCCACGCCGCAGATCGCGGCGATCCGCCCGACCTCCTGCCTCGCACCGCGCGAGACGGGAATCCCGAAGACGACATACTCCTCTCCCGCAAGATCCACACAGTCGATCGCCGCCTCGCCGTCGATCACCAGTTTCCGCGTCAGTTTCTCATAGGCGATATTGATGACATTTTCCGAATCGAAATACAGGTTTCCCGTCTCGAGAAGAAGTCCGACATCTCGGAAGGGCAAGGAGGGGCGAATGACATCGAGCACCTCATCGACATGCTCCTCGTTTCCGCTGAAGACGGGATAATCAAGTAGTAGCGTGCCGATCATATTCAGATCGTTGAACCAGGAATCAAATTCCGCCGACACCGTCTTGTCGATCTGCTTTGAGACCATCTCGACGGTCTCGTTCGCGTCAGCGTTCTTTTTGTCGTACATGTCCTGCCGCATATAGAGGCAGAGCAGGACACTTGCCGCAAGTACGGCGGCGATAACGATGGCGGCGATCACCCTGACATGCCGCTCGGTCGAAATTCCCTGAATGAGCGGGGTTCTGACAAGGGAGATCCGAAAATTCCCCCGCCTCGTCGTCTCGATGCTGACGGTGTAGAACGCGTTCCCCGAAACGGAGCCGAAGGATTTGACCTGCGCATCGGTCTTCAGACCGTCGATCATGGCAAAGAGGTTCTCCCCGCCGATGCCGCGCATGTCCGAGAGGATCGCTCGCACTTTTTCCTCCGCGAGGGACTCCTCGAGCGTCCTCCCCCGCAGCTCGGGCAGAGAGGCACGCAATATGATATTGTTTTTGCGGTCATACAAAAGCCGTAACAAAGTACGCTCTCTCATGGGTTTCCTCCCGGTCGTAGTTGTGTTTCGCTATCCGAAAATCAGAAGACAAAATTGAAGTATTGATCGAGAAGCTCGTTGTAGTGGAGAACCTCCTCGTCCGTGAGCGCGAAGTTCTGATAATAGAGGAGCACCGCTCCGTCTGCGCTCTCGAGCTGTTCATAGAAGGCGACGCCCGTCGCGCCGTAGATGCGCTCAAAGAAGTCCCAATAGTTCTCAACCGTCAGCTCCTCGAATTCCTCCGTCACGCCCCGGATCAGGTAAAACTTGATCAGGGAGGCACCCGCCTCGGTCAGAGTGACGGTCGCGGTGCCCTCACCGAGCGGAAGTTCAATCGTGATGGTATCCATGAGGGTGCCGCCGTTTTCGTAAGCCTCCCGATAGAGGAGAAGGAATTCTTCGATCTTCTCCATGTAATTCTCCGCGTTGATGCTCTCGGCGAGGGAAATCAAACCGGCATATCTTTCACGGAAGATACGAAGAAGCGCCGCGCGGTTCTCCATATACTTCTGCATCTCCGCCTCGGTCGCCTCTACAAAGTCGAACAGCTCGTCCTCGGGGATCATGCGGGAAAGGCGGGCGAAGATCGCGAGAAGATCGCCATAAGTTTCTTCGCTCACATCGGAGGCGATGAAGAGTGCCAATGTGTACTTTCCGTAAATAAAGCTGTACATCGCGCGTGCTTCTTCGGTCGTTTCCGTAATATCGAGATAGCTGTACGCCGTGAGAAGCTCGCGGCACCGATCCATGTCAAAGTCCGAAAGGTCGAAACTCGCCATGCGGTCGTTGATATCCGCAATCAGTGCCTGATAGCGGGCATAGGCTTCGACAAAGCGGTCGTAGGCATAGAGGGTATGGCGGGCGGTTTCCGAGACAAAATAGGACTTGAAATAGATATTCAGTCCCGCCTCTATATTGAAGTTTTCGTCAAAGCTGTCCTCAAAAAATCCGCGCAGAGCGGCAAAGTTCTCGGGGGTCAGCTCGGTATTCAAAAAATCATAGATCAGAATCGAGCAGTGGACGCGGAAGAGGTTCATATTGTCGCTCCACTTGCTGCCCGCGATCCCCCAGCCATAGGTCTGATACTCGAGGAAGGCGGCATAGGCGCGATCTCTGTCGAAGTGCGCGGGATCGGAGGCGATGGCGCCGATCTCGGCGATGTTGGATCTCTGTTTTTCTTCAAACTGCCGCGTCTTCACAAGAAGGGCGGAGATGTCCGCCGTCACATCGGAAAGCGTGGTGCGGATTTCTGTCGGAAGCGTCTCGTAATGCCGGTTCAAAAGATCGAAGGCGGGATTCGTGCCGAACTGATAGTCCGTATAATTTGCGTAGGTCCGGATCAGGTAACGGAGCGCCCCCGTCTCGAAGACGGTCAGATACGGCATGACGGCGGTGAGATCGTATCCCGACCGGTAAGCACCGTCAAGCAGAAGGAAGGTGTCCTGGAAGTTGTAGAAGCTTGCCGAATACTCGTCGACATACAGGGCGAGCGCCGCCTCCAGCGCCTCGGTGTCGCCGAGAGAGTCAAGTCCGAGGAAGGAGGCAATCCTTTCGGTGAGAACTTCGGAAAGGTTGTCCTGCGACACCATGCGGCTCGTGAGAAGAACCTCCGAGAGCGCGCCGGGTCCGGTCAGCACGCAGTTTTTCCATGCCTCGGTGTACGCACCGAAAGCATTTCGGTCGATATAAATGAGACACTTATCGTAGAGAAGAGAACTGTCACCCGCCATCGCGTCGCCCGCCATGGAGAAAGGCTCTGCCTTGCCGATGTAGATACCGCACAGGGACTTGCAGGA
This sequence comes from uncultured Clostridia bacterium, assembly GCA_937892405.1. Taxonomy (GTDB): domain Bacteria; phylum Bacillota; class Clostridia; order Oscillospirales; family CAG-272; genus UBA1740. The sequence continues at coordinate 4,481 of CALAFS010000167.1, read as the reverse complement.
TCCCGGGACGATACTTCCCTGCTCAAGATAGGTCAGAGAAGAATCGGCGGGGATCACGAGGTAACGAAGGTTTGCATTGCCCTTCAGGGCGCCGGAACGCACCTTTTCCACCCGACGGTCGAGCGTCAGGGTGTCCGCGACGATATAGCTCGGCACGGCGACAAGCTCCCGCATATCCTTGGTGTACAGAATGCCGTCCGAAACGGTAAAGGACTTGTTATCCTCTGCGATACGGAACGCCGTAAGACCGTTCCCGCTGAAGGCGTTGCTCCCGATGTTCTTCACGGAGGCGGGAATGACGAAATTCGCCGAGCAGTCACGGAAGGCATACGCCCAGATGGAAACGAGGGTGTCGGGAAGGTAGATGGTTTCGAGATAGGGGTTGATATTGAAGCCGTCGAAGGCGCTCTCCTGAATGTCGGTGACGCCGTCGGGCACTGTGTATTCCTTTTCGTTCTTGCCGAAGCAATAGCGGATCAGCTCTTTGCCGTTCTTGGTATAGAGGTCGCTGTTCACGGTGGAGAAAAAGGCGTTTTCGGGATCGACATCAATCTCCCGCAGGTTCGAGCAGGCGCGGAAGGAATGAAGACCGACGCTCTTCACATTCTTTCCGATATGGACGCTGACGAGAGACTCGCAGGCGCTGAACGCCTCCTGCGAGACGGTCACGGTGCTGTCAGGAATCGAGAAACGGTCGAGCGCACTGCAAAGGGAGAACGCCTCTTCTCCGATATAGTTGAGGTGAGAGTTCTCGCCGAAGGTAGCGGTTCTCAGAGAGATACAGCTCTCAAACGCCTGTTTTTCAATCCGTTCGAGGGAATCGGGGAAAGCGATCTCCTCGATCTGCACCCCGGCGAAGGCACCCTCGCCGATCGTGACGAGCGTCCCCGGCAGGGTGATTTTATCAAAGCTCGCGAAGGCGAAAGCATTTTTTCCGATCTCCCGGAGCTTTGAGTCTTCGCCGAAGATCAGCTCGCTGTAAACCGAGAAGGAAACGCCGCTCTCCTCAAAGAAGCCGTCGGCGATCTTCACCACGGGCAGAAGGCGGACGGTCGAGGGAATATGCAGCTCGAAAAGATCCGCTTTCGTCGGGTCGAAGGTATGAATCGTCACTTCCCCGTTCTCGACGGTGTACCCGAAAATGCCGGTATAGTCGATGTCATACCCCGCGTAGAGGGTCAGGTCGGCAGAGGTGTCGACGCGGTCGCCGAGGTTGTAGGTCACGGGACGGGTCAGCGCCTCGTCGAAGAACCAGCCGGCGAACTCATACCCTTCCGCATCGGGGGTGGGAAGATAGGATGCGATCGAGGTATAGTTCTCAGGGGTGGTGACGGTGATGATCTTTTCTCCGTCCGCCGACCCGTCGCCGAGAGAAAGCGTCAGACGCGTGTCTCTGACCGAATAGGAGAAGCTCTTCTCGCTCTCGCCGAAGGAGACCGTCATCGTGTGCTCCCCCGCCGTCGCGGTCTCCGCACCGCTCACCTGCACGCGGGTGTCCGTCGCGCCGACCGTCTCGGTCGTGCCGCCCTCATAATGAAGCGTCACGGTGAGTCCCGAGAGGTCGATCTTTTCGTTGCGGACATACTCCGCCTTCGTGGTGAAGTCGATGGTGACCGACTCGATCTTCTTTTCCGTCTCCCCGCCGGCGCACGCACTCAGGGTAAAGAGCGCGAGGAGGACAAGGAAAACGGTGAGACATACGGATCTTGTGTGCTGTTTCATTTTGCTGCCTTTCGTTTTTTTATTTATTCCTTATAATAGTGCCTGAAATATTCGGTAAGGCGGGTAGTCGACGAGAAGGTACTGCCGATCTCGGCGTCCGCCCCGAGATCCTCCGCAAGGCTCGCGGGAAGGATCACGACGAGCCGCTGCCCCTCTCCGAGTGCCTGCCCCGCCCCGTCATACACGACCCCGTCCTTTACGGTCAGACGGGCGGTAAGGGGGTGAGAGTCCGCGCCGATCTTCTCATAGAGCGTGAGGAAGGTGGCGGCGGTGACATTCGCGAAGGCAAGCTCCCGTTCTTCAAAGATCGCGGCAAGCTCTCCTTCGGTCAGCGTCCCCTCGAGGAGAGAACAGCGGAGCATGGAGGACGGGAGAAGCACCCCGTCGACATAATCGGCGTAGGTAAAGGCATTCGCAAAGAAGGTGCCGAGCGCGGTATCCTCGGTATAGACCCGCCCCTCCTCGAAGAGGTAGGGTGTCCGTATCTGTGCGATGGAGAAGCTCTCGGAATCCCGTTTTTCCTTCAGCTTTTGGTCGATGTTATAGAGCATGCGGTCGATGTTGATCTGATGGGAGAGGAAGGCGATCATATCGTCGGTACATTCGCCGAAGGTGTAATAAAATGCGTCGGTGACGAACATCTTTCCCTCGCTCGCGAGCTTCCGAAGCTCGGCATACTCGGCGGGCAGCTCCGCCGCCGCGCTTTTCAGATAGGAGATGTACATATTGCCCGCCGTGGTGCGGGAGAGCTTTTGCGCGTCGCTCGTGGCGAAGTAGTTTAGAAAGAGGGTCATCGCGGCGGATTTTTCGCTGTTCTCCGCCGACTGTGTCGAGGCGGCGAGATAGAAGGCGGGCATCGAGCCGAAGCATGCGTCCCGTCCCTCTTCCCCGACAAAAGGAGCGTATTTTACCGAGAGGGACGGAGAAATCTGCCCGCCGCCGACCGTTGCCGCAGAGCCCTGTATGGAGACGACCGACTCTCCGTTGAAGCGATGGATCCCATAGGTAGGGTACTTGTCAAGGTCGTCGAGCGAAAGGAATTTTTCGTCGTAGAGCACCTGAAGGTTCTCGAAGATGTTCCGCCAGCTTGATACATAGGCGGCGTCGAGAAAGTCGACGGTGCCGGTCGCCAGTCCGTTCAGCGCGTTCGCGCCCGTGACGGTATTCAGGAACATCGGATACGCGACGCTCATCAGGGCGAAGAGCACCGAGTCGCGCCCGCCGACCGAAGCGGACGAGGAGGTTTCGCTCGCCGCCATGGTATATTTGAGACGGGAGGCGAGCAGCTTCAGCTCGCTCAGCGTCGTCGGCACGGAAAAGCCGAGCTCCGCGAGCACGCCCGTATTATACCCTTGCGTATAGAAGATGCCGTCGGCAGGCAGGACATAAATATTGCCGTCCGTGGCGCGAAGACAGTTGATGACGCTGACCATATAGCGGTTGGTGGAGTTGTAGCGGTCGAGCGGGTGGAGAATGTTGCGGTAGGAGTTCGCGGCGACCGCCTCCTCAAAGGTGTACATATCGCAGTCATCGGCGCCGTGGGAGAGGTAGTAGTTCTTCTCGGCTTCGCTCCCGTAGACGCGGAGCTTTACCGTGACGGCGGGATTCTTCCCGTTGAAGTCGTCGGCGAGCGCCGCCACGGCGTCGCGGTTCTTCTCCGTCACCCCGATCACAAGCTCGGTTGTCTCCTCCTTCGGCCCGCAGGAAGCAAGGCTCATCAGAAGAGACAGCCCGACGGCAAAGGACAAAAAGATCGCGAGGCATCTCTTCCCCGCGCTATGTTTTCTTGACATTTTCGCACTCCTTCCGACATGGATTCAAACAGCCAAAGAGTATTATAGCACCTTTTTCTTCCTTAGAATTAGATAAAGATAAGGGAATTTAAGAACAAATTGTGTCTTTTTTGAACGACTGTTCTGAAATAATGTCGAAATAGGGACAAGGCTCGCCTTGATCGGGGAGTCGGCGCGTGCCGACCCGGAAAAACAGCCCGCCCCGTCCTGGCGCGCAAGCGGGACGGAGTGGGGCGGCGAGAGACGGCAAGCGTATTCTTGCCGCGAAAGATGCCGATGGAGCGCATATGTGCCATGCCCACAACCGGCAGGGCACGGGGAAATATCGTCCGTCGGTTGACTTTTCGGGTAAAATCGCTTATAATAAAAGAGAAAAGCGGGAAGGCATGAGAGAGGCTTCGTCCGCTCCCGCCTTGTTGGGAAGCCGCAGAAAGCAAAAGAAGCGCGCGGCGATCCCACCGCCGATCCCCCGAAAATATAGCAATATGAAAATAATTCTTTACATACGGAGGTATCTATGCAGCATCCGCTTCCTGTCGCGGCATTCTTTCTCATCTTTATGATCTTCGAGCCGCTCTTCCTCTGTGAGAACGGAAAGCGAAATCGCGCCGTCATCTGGAAGACGGCGGCGACCCTGATGGCAGCGGCTGTCGCCGCGTTTTCCTTCTCCGCCTCTCCCGACACCTTCTGCCTTCTGATTCTCCTCGGCGTCCTCGTCTCCGCGCTCTCGGACGCGGTGATTCATTTTACCCTTGGCGCGGGAGCGCTCGCCTTCATGGCGGCGCACGGGTGCTTTATCGCGGCGTTCCTTCTGCGGGCACCCGTCTCTCTCCCCTTTACGCTTGCCCTGTTCGTCCTCGCGACAGGCGGCGCGATCCTTCTCTTCCGCCCGCACTTTGACAAGATCGGGAAGATGCTCCCCCTCTGCCTCGTCTATGTCGCGATCCTCTCGTCGATGTTTTCGCT
>CALAFS010000166.1 GCA_937892405.1 uncultured Clostridia bacterium | reverse complement strand
AATTGAGGGAAGCAGAAAGCCGAAATTCTGCCACTTTTTGACGCCGAACGGAGGTAGCCTTTGTTTTTTTGCACGCGTTTTTTTCAGTTAGTTGTTGGTTGTTAGTTGTTGGTTGGAAGACGCGTTTTTTATTATGGCACGCTTTTCGTGCCGACTTAACCGAAGATCGCCGTCTCTGCATTATTTTGCCTTGTACGATGCATCACGGATCATGAATCGTTTCTATTATCTGAAAATATCGTACATCCGATAACAACTTGCTTTTTGAAAAACGATGGGTACGCGAATCTTTGCGTATCGCTTTTTATAACTCCATTTTATCACCCACTTAAAAAAACGACAGGAGCGAAAAATCACGGAAACTTCCGAAAAGATCTTGCAAAACAATGGAAAATCCGATATAATAAAAGGGAAGTACCCTTCCCTGCCAAAAATAAAGAGGGAAGCATGACTTCCCTCTTTATTTTTCGATTTTATGTTTTTCCCGTTCCAACTGATATTTTTTCCTTGTGGCTTCCCCGCCCCGGATGTGGCGCTCGGATTTGTTCTGCTCCAGCACCTTTTTTACCTCATGATAGAGGTGTGGGCTGTAATATTTAAGTTTCCCCGTCAGATCTTTATGTACGGTGCTTTTACTGATTCCGAAATGTGCGGCGGCGGCACGAACGGTGTCCCCTGTGTCGATGACATATTCCGCGATTACCTCGCAACGCTCCTTCTCTGTGTCTGTACGCATCGGAAGCCTCCCACAGTCTTGATCTCTGCTACCAATATATGAAAGGTCTTGTTCGATTATGCAGAAAGAAGAACGAAAACAGCAGGATTCCACGCTCTTTGAGGGCATGACTTCCATTCGTGCATTGATTGACGGAATCCGTGAAAAAGGGAATACCCGTCGGATTCTCAAAGTGCTTTACGATGCCGAAAAATCCGATAAAAATTATAAAAACATAGGTTATCTCAAGGCAGTATCGAAAGAGCTCGGCTATTCGGTGGAAGAGGCAGGCGCCGATACACTCGATCGTATGACTCTCGGCACATCGCACGGCGGCATTGTCGCCCTGACAAGTGAGCGCCCTCTTCCCTGCCTTTCCGATGCCGTTACCATTCCCGAGAGAGGCTTTTATGTCATGATACAAGGGATCGAAGATCCCTACAATTTCGGCTACGCGCTCCGCTCGCTCTATGCGATGGGGTGCGACGGTATCATTATTCCCGAGAGAAACTGGATGAGTGCCGCCGGTGTCGTCGCAAGAAGCTCCGCCGGCGCGTCGGAACTTTTCAACATGTATACGGCGGATGCACTGGACGCCGCCGACTTCTTCAAAGCCCACGGCTATCGCATCGTTTGTGCCGATGAGCGCACCGAACACATTCTCGGTCGTTGCGAACTGAAGCTCCCTCTTCTCCTGATTGTCGGAGGCGAAAAACGAGGGATTTCCAAAGCGCTGACCGAAAAAGCCGATCTCCTTGTCAAAATCAACTACGGAAGAGAATTCCGCGCTTCCCTTTCCACGGCATCCGCTACCACAATTTTTGCGTATGAGATCGCGCGTCAGAACACTGAAAAATAAAGCAAAAAACGGGACCGTAA
>CALAFS010000165.1 GCA_937892405.1 uncultured Clostridia bacterium | reverse complement strand
CACAGCGGACGGTGTAGTAAAGGAAGAAGTCGTGAAGCTCATAAGGACCGACAATGCCCTCGGTGCACTGGGCGATCTCCCCGTCCTTCGGGGGGAGAAGCTCGGGACTGACGGGAGTGTTCAGAATGTCGACGAGAATGTCGGCGACATCGGCATGCCCCGCCTCCCGCTCGGTGTCGGCAATGTAGGCGACAAGGTGACGGACAAGCGTCTTCGGCACGGAGGAGTTGACGGCGTACATCGACATGTGGTCGCCGTTATAGGTTGCCCACCCGAGGGCAAGTTCGGAGAGGTCACCGGTACCGACGACGAGTCCGCTCTGTCCGTTTGCAATGTCCATGAGCACCTGCGTGCGCTCGCGCGCCTGCGCGTTCTCATACACAACATCGAAGTTCTCGGGATCGTGACCGATGTCACGGAAATGGACGGCGACCGCCTCCTTGATGTCGACGACACGGAGAGTGGCGCCGAGAAGCTCGGCGAGACGCTCGGCATTCCCCTTTGTCCGCTCGGTGGTACCGTAGCAGGGCATGGTGACGGCGGTGACACTCTCACGCGGGCGTCCGAGCATATCGGCGGCGCGTACCGCGACAAGCAGGGCGAGGGTGGAATCGAGTCCGCCCGAGACACCGACGACAGCACTCTGCGAATGAGAGCGGGAGAGCCGCCCGGCAAGCCCCGTCGACTGAATGTTCAGGATCAGCTCACAGCGCTCGCGGCGATGGGCGGGATCCTCGGGGACAAAGGGGAACCTCGGTGCTTTGCGGGAAAGGGGCGTCTTCTCCACCTTCAGCGAAAACTCGTGCATGGCATAATCCTCCGTCGGACGGGGGATGTAATTTGTGGAGCGGCGGTGCTCCGAGGAGATTCTCTCGACATCGACCTCGGTCACGAGGAGCGTCTTGCCCGAAAAGGGCTTTGCTTCCGCGAGTACAGTGCCGTTCTCGGCGATAATCATATGCGCGCCGAAGACGGTGTCCGTGCCGCTCTCGTCGGGGCCGCAACTGGTATAAAGATAGGCGACGGTCGACTTCGCGCTCTGCATGGCGACCATGGCGTTGCGGTATTCGGGCTTTCCTGCGAAGTCATCGGATGCGGAAAGGTTCACGATAATATGCGCACCCGCCTCGCTGTGGGCGACCGAAGGCGGCAAGGCGACCCAGATGTCCTCGCAGATCTCCGCGGCGACACTCAGTGCGGGCATTTCGCGGCAGGTGAAAATCTGCTTTGCGCCGAGCACCGTGTCAAATCCCGCGAAGCGCACGGGGCGGTTCTCTTCGGGAGCGGGAGCGAAATGGCGCATTTCGTAAAACTCGTTATAGTTCGGAAGGTGGCTCTTCGGCACAAGACCGAGAAGCTCGCCGTGCGAAACCGCCGCCGCGACATTGTAGACGCGGTTGAAGAGCGCGGCGGGAAGCCCG
>CALAFS010000164.1 GCA_937892405.1 uncultured Clostridia bacterium | reverse complement strand
ACCTCAACCATAAGGCGATCGACGCCGGCAAGGACGCCCTTCATGAAGTGAAGGTTCCCGCCGAGTGGAAGAACGCCGGCAAGACCGCACCCGCCGCGAAAGTGACCGGTACCCGTGCGGATCTTGTGGAATTCGTCAACGACATCGTCCTTCCCGTTGTCGGCATGAAGGGTGACTCCCTGAAGGTCGGCGACTTCGAGAAGTATGTGGACGGCACCTTCCCGCAGGGCGCCGCGGCATATGAGAAGCGCGGCGTCGCCGTCTCGGTTCCCGAGTGGCACGCAGAGCAGTGCATTCAGTGCAACAACTGCGCGTTCGTCTGCCCGCATGCCTGCATCCGTCCCTTCGCGATGACTGAGGAAGAGGCTGCCGCGGCTCCCGCCGGCACGACCTTCGCTCCGAAGCCCGTGATGAAGACAAACTACAAGTTCATGATCGGCGTCAGCGCCCTTGACTGTATGGGTTGTACCCTCTGCGTGAAGGCTTGCCCCGTCACGAACAAGGCTCTGAAGGACGCGATGGCGACCACCGCCGCGCAGTATCCCGACGACGCGAAGAAGGCGGCGAAAGAAGCCGCGAAGCTCGCCGCCGCGAAGAGCGCTCTGATCATGGTTCCCCAGGCGAAGGGTATGGAAGCACAGGCGGCGTACGATTACGCTGTCGCGAAGGTTTCCGAGAAGCCCGAGCTGATCAATGTCACCGTGAAGGGCTCGCAGTTCAAGCAGCCGCTGCTTGAGTACTCGGGTTCCTGCGCAGGCTGTGCCGAGACCTCTTATGCGCGTCTTATCACACAGCTCTTCGGCGAGAGAATGTTCATCTCGAACGCGACCGGCTGTTCCTCCATCTGGGGCGGTTCGGCTCCCTCTACACCCTACACCGTCAACAAGGAGACCGGCAGAGGTCCCGCGTGGGCGAACTCCCTCTTCGAGGACAACGCCGAGCACGGCTTCGGTATGTATATCGGTCAGAAGACCATTCGTGAGAAGCTCATCGGCTATGTCAGAGAGCTTCGCGCTTCCTGCCCCGACGAGAAAAAGGCGGCTGTCATCGACGAGTATCTGAACACGCTCGAGGACGGCAAGGCAAACGAGGTCGCAACGAAGAACCTCATCGCCATGCTCGAGGGCTGCAACTGCGACAAGGAGCTTTGCGCAAAGATCCTCGCCGAGAAGCAGTACCTCTCGAAGAAGGCTGTCTGGATCTTCGGCGGCGACGGCTGGGCATACGATATCGGCTTCGGCGGTCTCGACCATGTCCTTGCATCAGGTGAAGATGTCAATGTGATGGTCTTCGATACCGAGGTGTATTCCAACACCGGCGGACAGGCTTCCAAGGCGTCGAACATCGGTCAGGTCGCACAGTTCGCGGCTGCCGGTAAGGCGATCGCGAAGAAGAACCTCGCCGAGATCGCGATGTCCTACGGCTACATCTATGTGGCACAGGTCGCGATGGGCGCGGATATGTCCCAGACGCTGAAGGCAATGGCAGAGGCAGAAGCATACCACGGTCCGTCCCTCATCATCGGCTACGCTCCCTGCGAGATGCACTCGATCAAGGGCGGCATGGCGAACTGCCAGGCAGAGATGAAGAAGGCGGTCGACGACGGCTACTGGCATATGTTCCGCTTCAATCCCGCACTGAAGGCAGAAGGTAAGGATCCGTTCATTCTCGACTCCAAGGAGCCGACCGGAAACTACCTCGACTTCATCAACGGCGAAGCGCGTTACACGCGTCTTGCGCAGGCATTCCCCGAGAGAGCGAAGGTTCTCTTCGAGAAGGCGGAAGAGACTGCCAAGGCGAAGTACGAGAGACTGAAGAAGCTCGTAGAGTTCTACAACAACTGATTCACACTCTCATAAACCCCCGCCCCCGCGGCACATGCCGCGGAGGCGGATTTTTCTGCTTGTATGCTTATTTGAGTCTGAAGGTGCATTTGTCCACTTGGGATCTAAGTACAATTCTATCGAGCGAAAAAACGCCCGAAACGGCTGAAAGTTTCAGTGCCGTTCGGGCGTTTTTTCTTTTGTGTCGGAGGTGTCTTCCGCGTAGCGGGCAATCAAAGACTTGATCTCGGAGAGCAGAAGTTTGTCTTTGGCGGAGAATTCTTCGTAAGCGCCGAGCGAGAGAAGGTAGCGCGGGTCGAGATTCAGAATCTGACAGATTCTGCGGAGCTGCGTCAGACTCGGTTCCTGTAAATCCCGCTCGATTTTGGAATAGTTCGATTGGTTCATCGGAATGAGCGCCGCAACCTCCGTCTGTGAAAGGTCGGCGTCCTCGCGCGCGTTTCTGATTTTTTCTCCGATTTTCATAACAATTCCGCCTTTCCTGCATTCCATATACTAACTTTCTACTAATTATAACATTTTTACCTAAAAGTATTGACAAATAGATAAAAATAACTTATAATTTGTATTGTAGTTAAAAACAAACTAATCATTGAAAAAGGAGCAGGCAGAAACTATGAGTGCAGCATTGGAAATCGGGAAATTATGCCCGGGGACTACGGAATTGATGTTTTCGGGCAACGGGAGTTCGTATGAAGGTTGGACAAGCAGCCCGAATGAGGTTGGCGGTATCGGTGTAAGGCACACTGTTTATAACGCATCCGATAAGAGCATGAAGTATATTACCTTTGTATATGTTCCGTACAATCGGGTCGGGGATCCGGTTGCCAGCAAAGTGGGCGGAGATGTGGAGGCTCGCGGTAAATTGACCGGTCCGCTGGAACCGAATGGAAAAGCAAATGTGGAATGGAAAATACTTTGGTATAATCCGACGATCGCCGAAGTGAAACTCAAAGAGGTCATCGTTCAATATATGGATGGTACGGAAGAGACAATCAAAGGTGAAGATATTTTAGA
>CALAFS010000163.1 GCA_937892405.1 uncultured Clostridia bacterium | reverse complement strand
ATCAGGGTGGCAGGGATCCTCGGCTGCCCGATCCTTGTCGTCCACCCCGGGAACAACTTCACCGCCGAGGAAAATTACGAGCACATCTTCCGTCACCTTCTGCCCATCGCAAAGGACTGCGGCGTGAAGATCGCGACCGAGAACATGTGGAACTACGACGAGCAGGACGGCGTTGCTTTCCCGACCGCCTGCGGCACGGAGGAAGATTTTTGCCGGCATGTGGATCTTGTGAACGATCCCGATTTCGGCGCCTGCCTCGACATCGGACACGCGGAGATGCCGTACGCACCGGGCGCGCCCGCCATGATCCGCGCACTCGAAAAAAAGCGGCTCTTTGCCCTGCATGTGCACGACAACGACAAGATGGGAGATCTGCACACGACGCCCTTCGAGCCGGGGTGCAAAATCCGTTGGCAACCCATCATCGACGCGCTGCGCGAGGTGGGATATGCAGGCGATTTTACCTACGAAGTGCCCTGCTCTTACCATCGCTATCCCGACGGGCTGATCCCCGCGGTGCTCCGCTTTCAGGCAGAGATCGGGCGGTATTTTATCGACAAACTCTGCGCACAGAATCAATAAACTCCGCATATATACCGAATTTCACGGCAAGCGTCGCCGTCCCACCCGGACGGCGACGTTTGCCGTTTCTTTCCGTGTGAGGGCAGTCTTTTTTCTCTCGGAATATCGTTTTTTGCTAAAAAGCTGACAAAAAAGGATGGGGAAAATTCCTTGCTTTTATGCAGGATAACTTGTATAATGAAATACGGTAGAAAGCGCATGTTGCCGATATGCCGTCGGCGGGAGACTTCTCCGACAGGAGGGTACGAAAAAATGCCCGCGGAGAATATGCTCCGATACAGAGCGGGGCTTTCGTCCCCCGTGCTTTCATACCGCAAAAACCATATCAAAGGAGAAGATCATGAAAAAGCAGAGATTTACCCGCGTACTGTCCGCATGTCTTGCGGCGCTCATGCTGATGCTTTGCCTTCCGCTGTCGCTTCTTGTCTCGGCGGCGGAAGAAAATGCACTCGCGGCGCCGGACGGACTCGCCGCTCTGGAAGAAGAGGGCTACACGCATGTCTCCGCGCAGACAAAAGACAACACGGTGGGGCTGACAGTCAATGTACATACTTACTATGATAAAAGCAAGACCTACACCGTAAGCACACAGGGAGTGGAGGGGACGCCCGTCATCTTTTATGTGATGAACACAAACACCGAAAGAATCGGTAAAAAGTCGGATATCGAACTCGTAAAATCCTTTCTTGAACGCGGATTCTTCGTACTCGTGCTTGACTATCTCGGAAGTTCCGACGCGGTATCGCCCACACTCGACTGGAGTATTCAGGACATCCGTGCGCAGGTCATCGGCGGGCAGAACTTCGCGGGAACGAAGACCTATACCGCCGGCGCATACACCGACGGGAAAATGGAAAATGCCGACCCCGAGATGGCAATCGCCTATGTTCTCCCCGCGGGATACGATATTGCGTACCGAATCCCCTACTTCTCCTACGATCTTCACGGAGCGGCAGGAACTTTTGAAAAAATCGTCGAGGTGTGGAACAACGACTTCAAATCGGTGCACCGCGGAAAACTCGTCATGTGGCTTGATGAAAACGGGAATCGGAAAGCGACGGAAGCCATCCGAAAGACGAGCGCCGATGACAGGTCCGGGATCACCGATTATGCAGTCTGGTTCAAGGACGCGAGCGGAAGCGATCCGATCTCCGAGGCGGATCTGAAAACGCTGTCCGCAGAAAAGCAGAAGGACTACCGTTACACCTATATCGGCAACACAAAGGTTACGACTGTGACCGACTGCGTAAAGTCCGACGGGACCTTCATTGATCTGAATCTTTATATGGATGTCTTCTATCCGTCGGGTGACGCGGCAAATGTGCCCGTGATGGTGTGCATGGCTTCGACCTACACGCGCGCCGAAATGCTCACCATCAACACCCGCCCGCAGATGACGGGGTTCCTCTTCTCGGGGTATGCAGGGGTTGTTTCGGACTACGGACTCGTCCCGATGTGCCGAAACGACCATTACGGATATTTTTGCGGAAACAGCCGTCTGAACGCAGTCTCGGGCGACAACTACACCTATTCTCTTTCCATGTACAACGGGATTGAGTCAGACAGTGCCATGCTCCGCACCATCCGTAAAATGGCAACAGACGGCATCACCGTGGACGGATCCGAGGAAACATTAAAATTCAACTTTCTTCCCGACAAGATCGGCATTTACGGCAACTCGAAGTCGGGATACTGCATCCGTTTCGCAAATCCGCATCCCGAAGAGCTGGAAAACGGCCGTCATTTCGAGGGGCATCTCGGCGAGAGCCGCCTCGAGGCGAAAAACGACGCGACCTACGGATATACCGATCCTTTCATCGGGACGGACGGAAAGACGACAAATGAGAATATCCGCCTTCCCGAGGCACAGCCGTATCTGACCTACAATGACGGTACCGTCATTTCTTCGCAGGCGAATCTCGTCTACGCGCAGTGCGGCGCAGGACAGCAAGCCATTGTCAGGGGCAGTGCTCCCATCTTCGGAACAGGGACGCAGAAAGCCGGGGGAGACGGCAGCTCTTATTGGTCCTTCTACTCGCAGGTGATGGTGCGCGCCCGCAACGCGGATGTTCCCTTCTTCGGGCTGGTTTCTCCCGATGTCGGACACAACTTCGGCTACGGCGACGATCAGAGCTATGGCATTGATACTTACTACGCATTCCACCGTTATGCAAACTATCATTTACAAAACGGCAATGCCGAGTGCATGGTGATTGATGTCGATACGGTAAACGACATCGGTGCAGACAATCAAAAAGAAATCGACAATATCTATGAAATCAATAAGGATTCTTCTATCAAAATCGCCTTCACGGGTCCCGTAAGCCAAGCGGAAATCGCAAAGGTAAAGATCGTGAACGCGATCACGGGCGAGGGCGTGCTCGGTCAGTGGAGCGGCTCCTACGGCGATCAGCAATGGAAGTTCCTTCCTTACAATCTCGAGGACGGCGCTTATTACCGTGTCATCGTCCCTGCGACGATCCTTGCGGAAAACGGCAAGCCCCTCAAGGAAGAAAAGAGCCTGACATTCCGCACCGCGTCGGGTGCAACCGTGGCGGCGGCTTCGGTCGCCGGTTCTGCGGATGTCATCACGGATACCGAAGCGTCCTATGTGACATTCGACACGATAGAGACGAAGTCGGCGCACCGCACCGAGCTCCGCTTTGCCGTTGAGAACGATGCGAGCAATACCGTAATTGTTTCCGCCGCGGTGATCTCCGAAGGAGAAACCTACGAGAATGTGACGGAATGGAAGACACTCGGCGAAGTGGTGCTCGTCGGAGCCGGCGTTTATACCTTTGATGTAACCGATTTTGTCCGCTCTGCCTCTTCGGAGCGCGTGATCTTCCGGATGCAGGCGAAATACGCAGGCGGGAACGCCGAGCTTCGCCGCGAAACAATGGATGACACCTCACCCTATGGCTATTGGTTCACACCGACGGCAAAGGTGTCCTCCTCGGATGACCTGAAAAACGCAGACGGCAGTGACAACCGCAGTCTGAAGCTCGAGTATGTGGTGCGCAACTCAACCTACATTGATCTTGACAACAACCTTTGCGGCAACGACATCCCCAACATCTTCTGGCTCGGCAATGTCGGCTACTGGATGAATGGAGGCGCCGCCATCGGCGCGGCGGACTACGGTCGCACCTTCCGCCTGTCCTTCCGTCTGTACGACAAGACCTCGCGTCTGATCAGCGTTTCCGTCGGAGAAGAGGTCGCGGCAGGCAATGTAACCGACCCGCAGAATTACACCTTCTCCTTCTACACGACCGCCGATGCGTGGACGCCCGTGACGATCGTCTTCCGCATTGATGACCCGATGGACTGGGAAAAGCTCAACAAGCAAAGCATCCTGTTCAGCGTGGAGAACAAGAGCATCGCCGTGCTCGACCCGTTCACGGCAGTCTATCCGAAGGGAATGGCGAAAGCCGATGCGGCGCGCTCCTCCTTCTATGCGGGAAGCGCGGGACTGAACGATTCCTACAAGGACTCGACCTATTCTACCGTCAGAGAAGCGGAAGCGGCGGGCAAGGTGAGTGTCAATGAGGCACACACCTCCGCACTCTACTTCGACGACTTCGTCTTTGAAGAGATCCGCACATCCGTAAAACCTGCCGAGGGCGTCTCCCCCGCACTTTCGGTCCTGCCGATGGAAACGAAGGACGCGCTCCCCGTACGGGCAACTTATGTGGTGTCCTCAGACCCCGACGGTGTACAGGACAACGGAACACTTCTCGTCGGCGGAGGGGAAAAAGGCACCGACAGCCTCAGTGTAAAGTCCTATGTTCAGCTTTCCCTCGACGGATATGGCGGAAAGACCGCGGCGCTTCTCTTCCGCGCCTCGGGCAAAAACAGCACGATCCGCGTTTACGGTGTCGCAGACATTGAGGCAGGTCAGAGTTGGACGACGGGCGAG
>CALAFS010000162.1 GCA_937892405.1 uncultured Clostridia bacterium | reverse complement strand
TACCGATGGACAGGAAAATAAGATATGTTGAATGAAATAAAAAAAGGCAATTTGTACGAGATTGCCGATTCTATCATAGAAGAAATCAAGAGACGAAAAAATCCGTTTGATAAAATGACACTCATATTCCACAGTGCTAAAATTGCACAGTGGTTCAAGGCGTATTTTTTAAAAAAAGAAAACACAGTCTTGATGAATGTGGAATATAAAACATTATCTTCTTTCATCAACGAAATAATTAACCCGCGAAACGAAGGTCATGTTTTAACTGCGGTAGAATACAGAGAATACATAATAAAAGCATTGTTATCCGATCTTCCGTCTGAAAGTTATTATAATAATGGGAATGATGTGAACGGTATCAATCTGTATGAATTTGCCGATAAACTTTCCGCAGTTGTGTTTAACATGGAATTTGACGACGAGAAAATCGGAAATAAGGTAGAATCCGAATGGCAAAAAAGAATATATGAAAAAGCAAATGATTTTGCCGAAAAGGATAAGTGTTATACACCGAAGCAAATGTATTTACAAAATCAGAACTGCCTTCATGACAACGAGGGAAAGGTTTATATATTAAATAACTCATTTATTTCCACGCTTTATCGGGATATTCTTTCCGCTTGTACGAGTCACGGTACGGATATTTACATTTTTTCACTTGAGGATAAAGAAGTCGGCACCGAGCAAGATGGAGTTGAGCTTTATGCTGCGCCTTCAAAAATGAGGGAAATTGAACGGCTGCATTCGGATATCTGCCAAAAAATTTCCGAGAATAGCTCTCTTTTTGTCAATGATTTCGTCGTATATGCACCGGATATCAACAAATATGCAGGCGTCGTCCGCCGAGTGTTTCAACGGAGCGCCCCCGGTTATCCGGAGGTGCCCTTCAGAATTCTCGGTGAAAGCGCGGAAAAACACGATATGAAAAATGCTTTGGATATTCTCTATAAAGTGGCAAACAAAGGATTTTTTACTCGCTATGATCTTTCGAAAATGATAGAAATTCCTATGTTCATGAATGTCCATGAGATAGACCATGATGATATTCGGGCGTTCTTGACGGCAGTGGATGAAACCAACACGCACCGTAACGGTGACTGGGAAAATTTCAAAAAGCGGCTTCTGTCTTCGATGGTTGCCGATGGACGGATAACGCTTCGCGACGGTGATTGTTTGCCCTATCACTCCATGGAGATGAATTCCACCCGCATAGGGCGATTGATCGATATAATAGAAGTATTCTCAGCATGGAGCGCTTTGTTCGCTGACGGAAATATCTCCAACAGATTGAGCGAAGTACAGATATCCGATGCCTGCTCAGTTCTTGATAGACTGTTCTCCTATGAAAATCAGTATGGGGAAGAGAAGAATTATTTTTATGCGGAAGTGAAACAAAAAGCAAAGAGAATACAGGAAATATTCAAGGATATCGGCATCCCTGCCCTCACATTTCTTTTGCTGTTAAAAGATGCGCCGAACTTTTATACTGCCGAACCCGCCGATGTCTTTTTCGGAGGGGTAACTTTTCTGAGTCTCGCAATTGACAATATTGTTCCAGGGAAACATGTGTACGCTGTGGGAATGTCATCCGATTGTTTCCCGCGCATCGAAAAGAAAAATGAGATCGATTTTTCCGATCGGCATGAATATACATACGAGTTGGACAAAAAAGCGTTCCAGAATCTGATGGCGAGCACCGAGAAGGTGACCATTTCTTTTGTCTATTGTGATTTGCGGACGGAAGAAGAATTTTTTCCGTCTGTCGTAATTCCCGAGAAAACACGGGATCAATATAGCAATCGAAAAGAAACCTATCGCATCCCGCTCGACGAAAAACGGCCGCTGAACGAGCTATATACCTGCCGAGAATTGCTGAGCAAGAAGCGAATTGTAAATATAGGCTTGCAAAATCGAGCGCCAATCGATTTGAAAGCAGAAGAAACTCAGGGGGTTCTCCACATCACTACAAATCGGATCAAAAAATATTTGGAAAATACCATCGTATATAAATATACGCAAACGGTAAAAGATAGCGAAGAGGATGACACGAAATCGGATGAGTATGAAGATATTGATCTCGTTCAATTAAAGAAATATGCCGTTGTCAAAGAAATCATTTCCACGGCGGTGACGCCGCAAAAGGACGGATCTTATTCCGCATGGGAAACGATAAGGGATGATCTCCTTGAAAAAATGAAACTTGAGAAAAAACTCCCGGATTTGCTGGAGGCGGAATACCTTGACAGCTGTTATGAAAATAGCGCCAAAGGAGTGATAGAGGAGATCAAAACCGGATATCAAAAGATGGAATATTTCACATTGGAAATGCCCGGTTGGATTCTTGAGATGAATTGTGACTGCTATTGCAAAGAAGAGGGCACGACGCTGTCGTTTATCGAGCCGAGGGAGCCGGGGGACAACACGAAAAGCGAGAAATACGCTCTTTTGCCATATGTCTGCGCGTTGGCTTTTGTTGCGAAACAAGCGAATGATACGGAATATTCAATCATATTGAAGCTCAAAGAAGAAAAGACTTTTTCACTGAATTCGTCGATCGCCGCGCGCGTGCTTAACGAGGTGGCGGCGCAAATGCAGGATCTTGCCCACGTGAAATATATGGACATTGATTTGTATTCGGAGATTCTGAGTGACGGAAACAAAGTGCCGAAACGCATGAGCGACCTTGTCGACGATCAATTTCAGTATCACGCTGGGTGGGAGTATTTTCAGGACAAAAATATGCTGAATCCGAAAACCGACTTTGGCTATGATGCCGCCAAAGAATCCATAGCGGATGAGGTGACGGCAGAGTATGAAAAAATCAAACGCGTCATTTTATACGGATGCGGAAAGGAGGCGAAGAAATAATGTGCAAAGCCCCTCGAAGCCAGTTCCCAGAGTTCAACATTGCGAACTTCGTGACAGGGAAGAATTATGTCATCGAGGCATCTGCCGGCACGGGTAAAACATATACCATTGTTGAGATGGTCAAGAAGTTGTTACAAAGCGGCATTACATTGGATCGTATGCAGATTGTCACCTATACCGAAAAAGCGGCAGGGGAATTGAAGGACAGAATCAGGGCAGCTTTGGCAGCATTGCCGAAAGAAGTAAAAAACGACATCCGAAACGATGTAGATAACGCCTCGATCGGTACCATACATGCTTTTTGCCAAAATACCATTAGCGAGTATTTTATTTCCGCCGGAAAACCCTCTTTTCAAAAATTGATTGACGAAGGGGAAATCGCCGATTTTCTTAAGCGGTATCTTCGTGAAGGTGACATCTATCGGGAAATTTGCGCTTATAAGAGAGACAATCCTGAAGACAATATTGAGGGCACACTGACGGAAACAATCACCGCCGCTGCCGAAAGGTTTTACCTTAACGCCGAGGGACAGGCGGATTCGTCTGTTATTGACCTTGATAAATCCAGCGATTATGAGTGCTTGTCATTTTCGTCGGAAGCCGTGCAGAAAGCCATTCAGTGTTTTTTAAGGTCAAAAACAGAAAAATTAAGATGCCTTGCCCAAGAGATTCTAGATAAAAAAAGCGTTGTTTATAATGGAAAAGCAATTCGTATAGCAAAAGACTGGACTTCGGAAGAACAAGAAGCATATCGAGTAATTCAAGACGCAAAAAAAGTACAAAAGAATCAGAAAAACGCTTTTATCTACCACCTCGCGAGCAAATATTTATCCGATATTTATAAGGCATGGCAAAAGGAAAAAGAGAACCTTTGCGAACAGACCTATAACGACATGATTCGCGATGTACGCGAGGAGATCGTGAGAGGCGGGCCGCTGCTCGGAAAGCTCAAAGAAAAATATACATACGCTGTGATCGATGAATTTCAGGATACCAACCAAAAGCAGTGGGATATTTTTAAGACGGTATTTTTGTCGGAAAAACATCATCTCATTGTTGTCGGTGATCCGAAACAATCCATTTATTCTTTCCAGGGAGCCGATGTTTCGGTATATCAAAAGGCAGTGGAAGAAATCGAGCAAAACGGGGGGATCTGCCGTTCCTTAAAACATAATTATCGAGCCACAGGTGACATCATTCGTTCCACAAACGCTTTTTTTGACAAAACCGACAATCCGCAGGCTCTGCCGACGGATATGAATTTCACTCCTTCCGAGGTTGGAAATCCGAATTTCAAAGTCAGATATCGCGGAAAAGAGATCAAAGCCTTTTGGATTCCGGGAGAAGAAGTGACACCGGAAGAATACGCGAAGATGATTTGCAACCGCATTGTCGATTTTTGCACCAAAGAGGAAAGCGGAGAGACACGGCTTCAGATATGGGATAAAGACGGGAATCAACGCTCCGTATCTTTCGGCGATTTTGCGGTGCTTGCCCGTACCCGTTCCGAGATGAAACCTTTTCAGTCTGCATTTGAAACCTGTGGAATTCCGTATGCGCAATACAAGGACAGCAGGCTCTTTTCCGGTAGAGAATGTGCAAACTGGATCGCACTTTTGGAAGCGATTCAGGCGCCGGACTTTACTGGAAATAACCGAATGTATTTTCGAAAGGCGATGTTTACCTATTTCTTCGGTTATCCTTTTGATGCCATGCGTTCCTCCGATTTCGATAAAGATTCCGGAAAGGAAATGGAAATGCTTTCGGATTGGCGAGATCTTGCGGCGAGCAGAGAGTGGGCAAGGTTGATTGAACGAATCATCGTGGATTCCGATCTCGCGGAGAAGCTGCAATCGCTCGGAGATATGAAGGCTTTCGGCGTGCTATTGCAAATCGGAGAATATTGTATTGATTATCTGACCCGCACCGATAATCTCGCCATGCTGATTAAAAATCTTCGGAAGCAAGCGTCCGACAAAAACGACGAAGAGGAGGAAGATGAAAACTCCGGTTTGATTGCAAAATCCACCGATATTGCATGCGTTCACATCATGACCATCCATGCGTCAAAGGGGCTGGAGTTTCCTATTGTTATTTCGACAGCAGGCTTTAGAGGAGAAAGCAATCAGTCAAAAGTATATACCTATCATGATGAAGAAGGGCACGCTCGCTTAACATTCGGTAAAAACGATTCTGCAACGAAAGAAATCCGAGAAGAATATCAACGCCTTTTCTATGTTGCCTATACGCGGGCGAAGTATCTGTTGATGCTTCCTTTGTTCACGCGGAAAAATGGCACATTTGACTTTGTCAAACAAACCGTTCGCGAATACCAAAAACAAAAAGGCAACAAAAGAGAAGATGCCGTATTCGATTATGAACCGATGTTTCTTGACGAAAATATTCAATCGCTCGAAAATCTGAAAGACATCGTTAGAAAAATCTGCGCTGATTCCGCACCGAAAGAAGCGGAAGAACATGCATTTGAGCAAAGGGAAGAATGGCTCAAAAAAGAATTTGCCCCCGCTCTTTACCGCCACATTCTTCATAAGCATGCGTATTCTTCTCTTTCTCATAATAGCGGCAAGGACACTTCGCGAAAGGAGATGGAGCCGACGCATGCCGAAGAAGACACAGACAGTCAAAGCGCGGATCACGATATTATCGAAAATGACATTCTGAAACATAATCACGAGACAGAAGACAACGGAGAGACAAGCCTTTCCGCTTATGACAAAAGCGCAAAGCAAATTGCTTGTGCATACAGTTCCGTTGAACCACCTACGCTTTCCCCGAATTTTATCGCAGGTGCTGCCCTTGGAAATGCACTGCACAGAATTTTTGAGCTGATTGATTACACGCAGGACAATCGGGATATTGACGAATTGATTATAACATGTTTTGCGGAAGAAAAGATCAACTGTAAAGACGAGTGGGTGTCGGATGTAAAAAAGATGGTACAGAATGTCACAAGCGCCAAGCTGCCGACAATTCACGGTAGCATAAGGGGCAAAGATGATTTTTCACTCAAAAATATCGCACCGGATCAGCGCAAGAACGAGGTTGAGTTCAATTTTAATATATTTACAGGTGGGAAGCCCGCGCATTATATGAATGGCTTCGTGGATTTGATTTTTCGGCGCGGAGAGTATTATTCTATTCTTGACTGGAAGTCAGACAGACTGGATGACGATGCTTTCACCGCCTATAACGATGGAAAGATTTTGAAAGAACATGTAGACGAGCTGTATTCCGTCCAGCGGGTTTTGTATTCGTATTGCCTGATTAAGTGGTTAAAGCAGTTCTATCCGGGAAAGACCGAGAGCGATATCTTTGCCGACCACTTTGGCGGCGTCTACTATGTTTTCCTTCGCGGATGTAACGAAGGAACGGGGAACGGCGTCTATGCTCAAACATGGGAAGACTATGAGACTTTGAGAAAAGAGTACCATAAGATTGTGAAGGAGAAGGTGTGTGGATATGATCGGTATGAGATTCTATGACGAAATGCAAAAATGCGGATTAGTATCTTCCGAATGGAAAAATCTCCTGATCTTTTTACAAAGCGAAATAGGCGACGCTGACAATGCCGATTCGATATTAAAACTATTTACGCTTTATTTTTCTTTGGTGGACGATGGCAGTACCTATATGCGCTTGGACAAAGCGGAGCTCGCGGACACCTTTGAAAAAAAGATCGAGCGGTTAAGTATCGAAGATCGAGAGGAAGAGAAGAGCCAAGATGTCAACTTCTCCGAAATTCGATCCGAAATAAAAATGGCACTTGACCATGTGACTGAACTTGGCGGTGTGCCGGTTGTCGGTGATAAAAAAATGTTCATAATAGAAGGCAATCGGCTGTTTGCAAGCAAGTATTATCACGCGGTTGAAAGTATCAGAAGATCGGCGGCGCGTCTCTTCGGCACGCCATCAAAAGAGGAAGTCCCCTCCTTCCCGGTGGATAATTATACAAAAAATATAACGCTTGCACCGGAACAAAAGGAAGCGGTCAACCGGGGACTTCGCAACAACCTGATTGTGACGGGCGGACCTGGCACGGGAAAAACGACGACAATCTTGTTTTTGCTTTTGGGACTGCTGTCGGAACATCCGGATCTCGGGATTTATCTGACGGCTCCGTCCGGGAAGGCGGCGGACCGCATAGGGGAAAGCATCGGGGACGAAAAAAAGAATGTAAAGAACATTGATCGGGCGATACTTGACAGAATCGGAGAACTAAAAGGAACCACGATTCACTCTCTTTTGAAAATCGACAGAGACACCGGTCGCTTTGTCTATCATAAGGATCATCCGTTTGACAAAAAATCCGTATTTATCATTGACGAAGCTTCCATGATTGATGTGTGCCTGTTTGCGTCTTTATTGGAGGCGATTCCCGATGAGGCGCGGGTATTCATACTGGGAGATAAAAATCAGCTGCCGTCAGTAGAGTGCGGAGCGGTTTTTGCGGAATTGCTCTCACTTTACAAAAGCAATGTGGTGGAATTGAAAAAGTCGCAGAGATTCCCGCTGGAATCCGATGTTTACGAATTGTCCGAAAATGTCAACCGTGGGAATTTGAAAATAGATGAAACGCTGTTTATGCCGATTTCTTCTTTTCATACCGAAGAAAATGAATTTCTGCATAAGGTATTTTACTACAATGATAACGAAAAATCAAATAAAATAATTGTCGAAACCGTAACTGGAGAATGGTACAAAAGGTATTTTGACGGTTTTCAGAAGAAGTGTCAAAATCTTCGGGAAAATGATCCGCGATCATTTCGAGAAATTATCGAAACTTCAGAGCGTTCCAAAATTCTATGTGCTCAAAATGCAAGTGCTCGGGGCACCGATGCGATCAATAAAACCATATTGGAGAACTATTATAAAAAAGAAAAACGAATCTGCGGATTTTATTCCGGTGAGGTTTTGATGATCAAAAAGAATCTTCGGGCATTGGACCTTTTCAATGGTGACTGCGGTGTTACAGTTCGTTTTAGAGATGATGACACTTTGTATTTCATGATAAAAAAGACCGGGGATAAGCTGAATTTGGAAAGCGGCAAAAAGAGCAGCCGGTTATTTCGCCTCGAGGACG
>CALAFS010000161.1 GCA_937892405.1 uncultured Clostridia bacterium | reverse complement strand
CGTTGTAGCTGACGCCCTTGATGTAGCCGTCTTTTCTGAAATAGAGGTTGAAGGTAATGTTCGCGAAGATGGTGAGGTTACCCGAGATCTTCGACTCGGTGCTCTTCAGTTTCGCGGTGTAGGTCGTGTCCTCGGTAATGCCTTCGGTCGCGGTGAAGCTCCAGTAGTAGGTATCGAACGCGTCTGCACGGTAGGTCGGGTGACTTCCCTTCTTCCATGTCTCGTGTGCAAGCTCTGTCGCACCGCCCATAAAGATCGCGGTGAAGGTGTCCTCGGTAGCGACCGCCTCGTAAAGGAGGGTAAAGTCGTTGCCGCCCATCGTGACCTTCGTCGCGTCGATGTGTGCGAGCGTCAGCGTCGCGTCATCGGCGAGAAGGAAGGTGTTCGGCTGGTTCATGATAACGCCCTTGCCGATTCTGACCGGGAAGTTTTCGTCGTTCGCCATCGGGGTCGTCGAGCAAAGGATCGTATCGGTGATCGTCACACCGGGAGGGTTCTTTCCCTTGCTGGCGTCATTGCAGGTGACGAAGATACCCGCCCCTTTAGAGATACGACAGCCGCTCACCGTAGCGCTCCAACCGCCCGTCGCGTTATCTGTGCGCGCGGCGAAGAGTGCTCTGTTATCGAGCGTCAGGAAAAGATCGCAGTCCTTGATGTCCACATGGAGATCGTTTTCCCAGTACTGAATGAGTCCCCAGTTATCGCCGACCGTATGAATGTAGGTGATGCTGTCAAGCACGGCGTCGGAATACAGAGTGAGAATACAGGTGCCCTTGACCGTCAGGTTCGTGCGGTCGTAGGTGGTGCCGTCCTTCGTGCGGCCGACGGTCATGACGCCGCCGTTTGCACCGAAGATGAAGCCGCCGCCGAGGGTCTGATCGACATTTGCGTCATACGCATGTGTCGCGAGAATCTGCGCACCGGGCGCGGAAGAATAGATGTAGACATCGGCAGCCGCTACGAGGAAACCGGAGCCGAACTTATAATCGGTGCTGATGGTATGCCCGTTCAGATCCAGCTCGGTGCCGGCGACCGAGAGGGTCAGTCCGCGTCCCTTCGGGATGGCGTAATCGGTATAGAGTGTAATCTTCGCGGCGGAGGTCAGAGCCGTTACCGCGTTGAGGAAAACTTCGTAATCGGTATCAATGTAGTAAGTCAGATTGCCGTCGATGGCAATTACAAACGACTTCGGAACCGAGATCAGCTCAGGAGTCGCAACAAGGGCGTTGCCCGCGGCAAGATGTTCTGCCGTGATGACGGTGAGGGTGGCGCCGTTCACCACCCAGTTCTCACCCGGAGCGAGAACATTCTTCTCATTGTCCGGGTCTTGCTCATAGGGGATATTCAGCGAATCGCCCATGAAGAACGGCAGTGCGCCGACCGTCCAATAATCGGTTCTGACAACGGCGGTGCCGACCGTCCATGCGATGGCGACCACCTCGGTTCTGTCTCTGAGAGCGAAGGCATAGCGCGCCGTAACAGCCAGTTCCTCACCGTCCGCCGTCCGGAAGCCGGTCAGGGTGACATTCTCTGCGGGGATACCCGCCGCGAGAAGATCGTCACGGTTCGCCTGCGCGGAAAGGTAGGTAAAGCGGCTCGCGGTATCGACTGTCAGCTCTCCGGCGCTCGCAAAACTGCCGGTGATACCCACATCCATACCGAAAATGTCGCAATCCGCCAGATTCACTTTGAAGGAAGCCAGCGCTTTTTCGATCCGGCAGAAAGTCGCATTCTTGCCCGCCGCATACACGGTACAACCGGTCATTTCTATAGAAGGCGTGTAGGTTTTCTGCTCGGAGCTTGTGCGAACCAGCACACTCGCATAGCTTTCGGCAAGATAGATCTTCAGATCGGTGAGATGTACCGCACCGCCGCCCGGGAACTGGAAGATCGGAGTGCTGCCACTGTGGTAAGCATAGCCGCCGTTCACATACAGATGATTCGACTGCATGGTGACAAAGCCGAAGTCGTAGAAGGAGATGTTATCGCCGTCGAAGTTCGCGTAAGCGGAACCGGCAGCACCGGCACCGACATAAACGGTAGCGGCACCGTACGGGTTGAACAGGCAGGCGCTCTTCGTCGTATTCACCATCTTCGCTCCCGCACGGGAAGAAACAAGGTGGAAAGTGCAGGCTCTCACAGGGAAGAGCTGTGCACTGCCGGTGTAAGTCAGGGTATGACCGTTCAGATCCAGGGCTACATTGCGCGCCTCGATCAGGGCAACCGGTGCACTCACGATAACATCGGTCTCAAGACGGAGGCTCTCACCCGCGGTGAGTGCGTCCATGCGCGCGGTAAACATCGCGTTGTCCGCATCCGTCCCCTCGGTCGGATAGTAGGTCGTCACGCCGTTACCATCGGTGACGACAAACGCCGCCTTCTGATAAACGGGAGTGCAGACGATCGTCTGATCGAGCATTTCTTCGGTGATACTCGCGAAGTCCGTGAGAACGGTATCGCCCATCTTCGCAACAATCGAAGACACGAACCAAAGAGAACCGTCGGTGTCTCTGTATTCTCTGCCCTCGCCCGGCATCTGCGGGGTTGCGCCGAGACCGTACTGCGCGGAGGACAGGGTGTTACCGTCTTTATCAAGATAAATAACGGTAGCGAAACGGGTCGATTTCGTGAAGGTATAGATCTTGCCCGTCTCGTCTTTTGCAACATCAAAGCCGGAGGCGTCATAAGTAAAGGTATAATCCTGCGCGTTGATGACGCAGTCCTTCGTGATGACGACATTACTTGCGTTGTCGAGGAGGTCGACCTGCTCGCTCTCGCTCACTGCGGTAATGGCATCGGCGACCGAGGCATAATAGGTATCGCCGATCTTTGCCACTACCTTTTTCGTTGTGGGAGCTGTTCTGTAATTCAGAGAAGCGTAATTGCCGAGATTGCCGTCGGCATTGACCTCCAGCGCGAAGAGGTCGGCAAGGTCGGAGCCGTCGCCGACGGCATAATAGTTCGCATTGAGGTTATCGTAGCAAAGCGTCGAACCGACAGATCTGGCTCTCGGCTGTACACGAACACAGTCCATCTGATACTGTCTCGCGCTCAGGATCGCGGTGCCGTCGATGTCCTTACCGATCTTCTGCACCAGTTTTCCATCAAGGAAGAGGAGCATCTCGGAATGATCGGCGGTCACGCTGTAAGTAGTCTCGTCCGTGTAGTCCGCATTGAGCTTCAGAACAAGTGTCGCATGATACCAACGGTACGGTGTCGCGTCAATTGAAACTTGCGTGCTCGGAGTAGCGGTACCGAGCAGTGTAATTTTCGCCGTCGGAACACTCGGATTCGCCTGAGAAATTTTCAGACCGAAGTTGCTCGCTGCCCAGCCAGTGTTACCATTACCCTCATCACTGCGGTTCAGAAAGTAAATATCCGTACCGTTACCGGACTGATAGTAGCTCGCCGTTGTGAAATCCACATCCAAGGTAAGGTAGCTGTAGCCGCTCTCTTTATGCCAATAATACTTTACTCCGCCGACCGAATTAGAGTCGGAAGAGTTAGCGGCCATGTTTGTTACCGTGTAGAAATAGTTGAGAGTACCATCGCCGTTAACGCCGACGGTCGAAGCGGAGGCGGAACCGGAATAGCCGGTCTGTACCGTACCGTACCCGGTCTCACCCGTCATGGTGGTCGTCTTCTTTGTCGTCAGTTTTGTCGGTGCGGCAAAGACTGCGGTGACAAGCACACCGCAGAGAAGCGCAAGCGTCAAAAGCAGGACAAAGATTTTGCTTTTTGTTTTCATGGGATTCTCCTTTTATTGTTTTTTTGTTTTTCTTGATGTGAGTTTTGCCGATTTCTTTTGTGCGGCGGAGGTCTCGCCCGGATTCCCCTCCCGTAGAACCCGTCTTGCACAAAATGCCCCTCTCCGAAGATCTCTTCCGAACTTTGGAATGTCAGGAAAAGTATAAGTTTCCTGACAGGGGCACGGCAAGAAAAAAGAGCCTGC
>CALAFS010000160.1 GCA_937892405.1 uncultured Clostridia bacterium | reverse complement strand
ACAGCGAGATGGAAAAGTATATCGCCGCCTCCGAGGCGACCGCCGTCAGACTGAAGAACCTTTCGGATGATATGTTCCGCTACTTTCTCGCCTTCGGCGGCAGTGAACTTGAGCTTCATCTCACCTCCTACGACGCCGACACTCTCTTCGATCAGATGATCACCGAGCATATCCTCCTGATGCGGGAGCAGGGCTATACCGTGGAAGTTAATATCGTGGGCGAAACCTTCAGCGATGCGTGTGTCTGTGTCGATGCCCCCTACCTTATGCGGATTTTCGACAACATCTTCTCCAATTTGTCGAAGTATGCGGACAAAGAAACGCCGATCACCTTTCTCGGAACCATCGACAGTGAGAATATTTGTTTGCAAATCAAAAACAAAATCAGAGAAAATGACTGTGCAGAGAGCAGCGGGATCGGTGTGCGTACCTGCGAGAGAATTGCCGACGCGATGAAGATCGGCTTTGCTCACGAGAGCATCGACGATTTCTATATCACCCGCCTTACCTTCCCCTATACGGAGAAAAAAGGAGATGACGACATTGTTTTATAGCCCCGTGGATTCTGACCGTGTTGCCGCCCTGACGGCTGCATACCCCGGCATGTCGGAGGAGGCGCACACCCTTCTTTCCGCCGCCGGGGAAGAGGCGCTTTCCGCCGCTGTCTTTGACGGGTGCCTTTCTCTTCGCATCGAGGAGGACGGACTCTATGCCTTTACCTATCCCGTTTGCATGGAAGAGGAGGGGAACCCCTCTGCTTTTCTTGACCGGTGGGATCGCTATATCCTCGGGGAGGAGATTCCCTATGTGCTCACCGAGGTACCGTGCGGGTGCCTGCCCGCACTTCATGCCCGCTATCGCCGCACCGCGGAAATGCCCCTTGATGAAGAGGAAACGCTCTTTCTCGTCCGCGCCGTCACCGAGATCGAGGAGCTTGCGTCGCCCCCGACCCTTACCGGTCATCTCGTGACGCTCTCCGCCTTTTCTTTGGCGGACATGTCGCCTTATGCCGCGCTCTGCCGCGACGCCGAGACGCTTCGCTATTACGGTTACGATATGCGCGCCGACATCGATTGGCGCACGGACGATGCCCGCTTTCTTGAAGCCACGGCGCGGGAGTGGGACGCCCGTCGCACCCTCCCGCTTGCCATTCGCGCAGAGGGGGAATTCGTCGGCGAAATTCTCCTTTACGGCTTTGATGCGCACGGCGGCGCGTCGCTTGCCGTCCGCCTGCTCCCCGCCGCCCGCGGCAAGGGCTATGCACGCGACGCTGTGACAACGCTCCTTTCATATGCGCAGGCTACGCTCGACCTTCTTACCGTCCGCGCCGAGGTGAAGGAGGAGAACCTCCCCTCCCTCCGCCTCTTTGACAGAACCATGCACCGCACCGATACCCGCGACGGCAAGGTGTTCTTTACGCTTTCAAACTCCCGAACATGAAAAAACAAGGGGGGGGGTCCCCGGGGTGACCGCCACTCTTGTTATCAGAGCGTTTTGTCGATGATATGTAAAGTCGGGTTGACAACCGAGTCGCAGGATTTGACATCGAGCGTCCGCATCGCCATCAGGCGCATGCCCATGTTTTCGATCAGATTGCGCGGCGGAAGAGGAAGATTGCGGAATTCCTTCGCGTTGATCTGCTTCGATTTTGTCACGATGGAAATATAGCGGTCGTAGATCGTCGAATTGAGAAGTGCAAACAGCCCGTAGGCAAAGCGCGCGCAGATCTCTCCGCCCTTGTCCTTCGTGTCGATGTAGTTGATCTTGTTGTGCGTGCTGATGAGCGGATAGGTCGGGAGCTGGGAGGCGAGATAGATCGCACAGTTGAAGAAGCGCTCGTCGCTCTTTGCCGGCACCCGCTTGACTACGATCAGATTTTTATTTCTCTGGCAGAGATTGTCCCTCACCGGCGCGATGTACTGGCGGCGGATCGGAAGAGGGAATTCCACCCGTCCCCCGCGGATCGCGGCAGGGCGGATCAGCGGGATCGTCCCCTTGATCGGCTCGGAGAAGAGGAGCCCGTCACAGCGGGAGTCGAGGATCAGACCCGTCGACATCTTCAGCCCGAGGGTCGAGAGCGTCTCGGGAAAGTCCGAAATGTACTTGACAATGCGCGTGTCCTCCACGCTCTTCGGCATGGTCAGCGAACCGTCCTGCCCGTCCACGACAAACGCGTAGGGAAGCGGCGGGAGCGCGACGGTCATCGCGGCGGAGCCCTCGTCGGTCGAGGTGGAGATCTCCACCGTCTCGTGCGCGTCGCCGCGACGGAAGAGGAGAATCATATTCTTTTTGAGGGGGATCGCCCGCTTCGCGTTCTTCTGCTTGCCGACGAAAAGGTGAATTCCGTCGAGCACCGAGCGGGAGAAGATTTCGCGGCGGATGGGCGTCAGTGCCGCCGCCGTTGCGAACGCCGTCGGCAGGAGGATCACCAGCTGCCCGTCGGGCTCGAGGTGGCGCATCGCCGTCTTGGCGAAAAGGTATGCCTCCGAGATTTTCACCTGCGTGATGCCGCCGGCGGAGGATGCCTCCTCCGATTTCTTTTCGCAAAGTCCCGTCGGCGGGTTGCAAATGATGAGGTCGAAGGTGTCCTCCGCCGTCTCGGTCAGCGTGACGGTGTAGTGCTTTTTCGCCTCGACAATATAGTTTTCGGGATAGATCGTCACGAAGAGCTTGACATCGTAATCGTGACGGCACTTCTTGCGGATTCTCTCAAGGTTGTCCTCGAGCATCGGAAGATAGGTTTCGTCCGTCTCGTAGCAGGTGAGGAAGATCTGACGGCACTTCGGCACCTCACGGCAGATTCTCTCCACCACCGCGGCGGAAAGAATTCCGGTACCCGCCCCGGGGTCGAGCACCGTGTATGCTGTTTTCGCCTCGTCGAAGGTGAACATTCCCGCCATGCGCCGTGCGGTTTCTTTTTTCGTAAAGAGTCTGCCGAGTCTGATATTTTCACTCGCGGATTTTGCGCGGATCAGCTTTCCCGTGTTTCTGCAAGCCAGATTGAGCATGATTCTGTCACGACCTTTCCGATAGTCTTGGGGGGCAAAAAACGGCGAAACCCCGCGAAATATAAGGGATTTTCCGACCTCTTTTGGATTCTGCCCGAATTTATTAACTATATTGTATCATAAAACT
>CALAFS010000159.1 GCA_937892405.1 uncultured Clostridia bacterium | reverse complement strand
ATACCAGAGCTCATAGCGGCGGGAAGAAAACGTCTGCTTCGTATAGGTGCCGACGCCCGAGTCGATCAGGACGGGATTTCCGTCGTGGTAGACGATGATGTTGCCGATGTCGTTGTGGTTATGCGACTCGTTGTTGTTGCCTCCCTTCATCGCGACAAACATACCGTGCGCAGGATCGGAGCTCTCGCGCGCCGCCATGACCTTCAGATCGGGGAACCAGATCTTCGTCGCCGCCTTCGGCGTCGTTTTCTCCGGGGTCGGAGTGAGCAGGTTGCGCAGTCCGCGATAAGAGAGTCCGCCGCGGGAAGAACCGAGCGCCATCTGCGACTCTCCGAAGGAGACGAGAATCTCCGAGCCCGTCCGCTCACCGAAGCGGACAAGGCGCGCCCCGTCGGCGATGAAGCGTGCGGCGCAGTCGGCAAAGTTGATGAAGCGGTCGCCCGCGATATTGAACTTGACCTCATATTCCCCGATGGCACGCACCAGCGGATGGTCGAAGACATTGACCTTGCCGCCCGTCATATCATCGAGCAGCTCGAGGCAGTCGAAGTAGCACCCGCCCGCCATATCGAAATAGCCGGGGCCCTCGTCGCAGCCGCCGTCGGGGGAATAGAATTTCACGAAGTTGTCGAGCAGGGTCATGATCTTTTCGGTCATGTGCTCTCTTAAATAAGGATCCTTTACGACAAGTGCGGTCACGGTCAGAAGGTGAAGGTGAACATAGGGGTTCCAGTTGTTGACACGGTTGCCCCGCTCACCCGACCAACCGAAAACGGCATTGAGGTAGGGCTTCACTGCGCGCTCGTTCAGCTCATAGAGCAGGCGCTCTCCGATCGTCGGGGAGATGGCATCGAGCGCGTCGTGACAGAGATACCACGCCATCGCGACCCGCGACGCCGTGTCGGCAGAGCAAAGGTCGATGCCGTGCAGTCTCTCGCCGAAGGTGGTGGGAACCGACTGATCGGCTCCGTAGACGGGGACATGCACCGCGTGCGCATGAATGACCCACGAGGACTCCTCGAAGATCGCCCAAAGGACATCTGCGAGCTTCTCGGCAAAGCGTCCTTTTCCCTCGTAGTGCTCCGCGATGGCGAGCGCCTCCAGCATGCCGCGGCGCTTTGCCCGCGGGTTCTCAAAGTCCGAACGGTTCCCGTTGACGAAATATTCGCGATAGAGGGAAAGAGGAAGGATCGGGATCTCTTCCGTGAGATATCTTTCCGCTCTTGCGGTGATGGTGGCGAGCTTTTCGGGGTCGGGCTTTCTCTCCTTCAGATCGTGATAGAGGACAAAATCTTCAAAAGGAAGAAGATTTCCTTTCGCTTTTATTTTTCTTTCTTCAAAGATCTTCGGCATGATAACTCTCCTGATTGCAAATATTTCTTTGCAAAATGATGATTTTCTTTACCGGATGGTGACGGTGTAGCTTCCCGTCTTCGCCTTCACGCGCAGATGGATTCTCCAGAGAACCGGCGTCTTCCAGTTCTTCTCGACGCCGTCGTCCTCCACCGCGAATTCTTCAATCTCGGGAGTGAGTGCGGTGTCGAAGGTCATCGTGCGCCCTTCGGCAAGGGCGATCGTGTTGCCCTCAAGCGTCGGCTTTACAGGGGACATATAGTGGAAGTCGATCTCCTTTTCTTCCGTGAGAGAGAGCGTGTCGGTCACGGTGACAACACCGCTTGTCAGCACCGTCTCACGGGTATAGGAGAGGATCCCCGCCTCTGCGGGATAGGCGTGCCCGATCTCCATCTTCACGCCGCCCGTCGTCTCGTCGTACACCTCGTCCGAGGAGCGGAAGTTCGCCCCGTTGCGCTCGGCGACGCCGCCGATATCGGGAAGGTTATGATAGGAGGACTGCATGTACCAGAGCTCATAGCGCTGTGCGGAGAAGGTCTTCTTTGTATAAGTGCCGGAGCCGGTGTCGATCAGGACGGGGTTGCCGTCGTGGTAGACGATCACATTGCCGATGTCGTTATGGTTATGCGACTCGTTGTTGTTGCCGCCCTTCATCGCGACGAACATACCCTGCGTCGGATCGGGGTTTTCGCGTGCGACCATGACCTTCAGATTCGGGAACCAGATCTTCGTCGCGGCGACTCTCGCAGGTTTCTCCGTCACGACGGGAGTGAAGTAGTTATACATGCAACGGTAAAGCTGTCCGTCGCACTCGACACTGCCGAGGAAGGACTGCTCTCTGCCGAACTCCTCGAGGATTCTCGAGCCGGTACGGCGACCGAAGCGAGAGAGCATCGCGCCGTCCATATGGCAGGTGGAGCCGCAGTCGGCAAAGTTGATAAAGCGCTTGCCTGCGATGTTGAACTTGACCTCATACTCGCCGATGGCACGCACCAGCGGATGGTCAAAGACATTGACCTTGCCGCCCGTCATGTCATAGAGGAGCTCGAGACAGTCGAAATAGGACGCACCGGCGACGCCGAAGTAGCCGGGTCCCTCGTCACAGCCGCCGTCCGCGGGATAATCGGCGACGAAGTTATCGAGCATCTGCATGCACTTACCCGTGATGCGGTTACGCAGGTAGGGATCCCGCTCGGTCAGGGCGGTGAGGAACAGAAGATTGGAATGAATCCACGGGTTCCAGTTGTTCGGGCGATTGCCTCTCTCCCCCGTCCACCAGAAGGAGCAGTTGAGATAAGGGACAATCAGGCGGTGGTGTGTCTCGTAAAGCAGACGCTCGGTAATCACCGGCGTGATTTTATCGAGCGCGTCGCCCGCGAAGTGATACACGGCGGCAAGGACGGCACCCGTCGATGCGGCGAAGAGGTCAATGCCGTGCAGTCTGTCGCCGTAAACGGCGGGGATTCCGAATTCGGTATAAAGAGGGGTATTATAGAGGTGTGCCGGAATGACCCAGCTCGTCTCCTCGAGGATCGCCCAGACGGCGTCCATCAGCTTCTCCGCGAAGCGTCCCTTCTTCTCGTACGCCTCCGCCATGGCAAAGGTCAGCGCCATCGAACGGCGACGGAAGTACGGCATCTGATAGTGCGTGCGGTTCCCGTTCACGACGAACTCGCGGTAGAGAGAGGCGGTCAGCATGGGGATCGGCTCTTCGAGCATTTCCTCGGCGCGCTTTACAACCTTCGCCATCTTTTTTTCATCGAACTTCGGATCCTTCTCGTCGATAAAAAGGCGGAACTCTTCAAAGGGGAGCACATTCCCGTCGGCACGCATGCCGCGCTCGGCAAAAATTCTTGACATAACAATTCCCTTTCACCGCTTTTCACGGTATTTATTATGATTTGTAAAGTTTTCTTTTCAAAAGCGCGCTCTCCGAGAGGACAGCGCGTTTTTTGTTTGTTATTTCACGGTAACGGTATAGCTGCCTTCTTTGGCTTTTATACGGAGGTGAATTCTCCAGAGAACCGGAGATTTCCAGTTGCGCTCAATGCCGCCGTCCTTCACCTCGAACTCCTCGATCTCGGGGGTAAGGCGGGGATCGAAGGTCATCGTGCGCCCTTCGGCAAGGGCGATCGTGTTGCCCTCGAGCGTCGGCTTTACAGGGGACATATAGTGGAAGTCAATCTCTTTTTCTTCCGTGAGGAAAAGCGTGTCGGTCATGGTGACAACACCGCTTGTCAGCACCGTCTCACGGGTATAGGAGAGGATCCCCGCCTCTGCGGGATAGGCGTGCCCGATCTCCATCTTCACGCCGCCCGTCGCCTCGTCGTACACCTCGTCCGAAGAGCGGAAGGCACCGCCGTTGCGCTCGGCGACGCCGCCGATGTCGGGAAGGTTATGATAAGAGGACTGCATGAACCAGAGCTCATAGCGGCGGGAGGAGAAGGTCTGCTTTGTATAAGTGCCGACGCCGGTGTCGATCAGCACAGGCTTACCGTCGTGGTAGACCATGAAGTTACCGACATCGTTGTGATTGTGGAACTCGTCGTTGTTGCCGCCCTTCATCGCGACGAACATGCCGTGCGAGGGATCGGGATTTTCACGCGCTACCATCACCTTCAGATCGGGGAACCAGATCTTCGTCGCGGCGATTCTGCCGGGATTCTCCTTGACCTCGGGGGTGATGTAGTTATAGAGTCCGCGGTAGAGCTGCCAGCCGCTGCCGACACTGCCGCCGAAGGACTGTTCTCTGCCGAACTCCTCGAGGATCCGCGAGCCGGTGCGTCTGCCGAAACGGGAGAGCATCGCGCCGTC
The DNA here is from genome assembly GCA_937892405.1 of uncultured Clostridia bacterium. Classification (GTDB taxonomy): domain Bacteria; phylum Bacillota; class Clostridia; order Oscillospirales; family CAG-272; genus UBA1740. The sequence goes on along the minus strand of CALAFS010000159.1, from coordinate 29,366 downwards.
CATATGGCAGGAAGGTCCGCAGTCGGCAAAGTTGATGACGCGGTTGCCCGCGATATTGAACTTCACGGCGTACTCTCCGACATTCTTCACAAGCGGATGATCGAAGACATTGATCTTGCCGCCCGTCATGTCGTAGAGAAGCTCGAGAGAGTCGAAATAAGACGCGCCCGCGGCGCCGAAATAGCTCGGTCCCTCGTCGCAGCCGCCGTCCGCAGGATAGAAGGAGATGAAGTTGTCAAGTCCCTGCATGATCTTCGCGGTCATGTGCGTGCGGATATAGGGGTCGCGCTCGGTGAGAGCGGTGAGAAGCAGGAGGTTCGAGTGAATCCAGGGATTCCAGTTGTTCGTCTTGTTCCCGCGCTCACCCGTCCACCAGAAGGAGCAGTTGAGATACGGAACGATCAGACGGTGGTGCGTCTCGTAAAGAAGACGCTCGGTGATAACGGGGGTGATCTTATCGAGCGCGTCTCCCGTCAGATAATATACGACCGCAAGGACGGCGCCCGTCATCGCGGAGAAGAGGTCGATGCCGTGCATTCTGTCGCCGTAGACGGCGGGAATCCCGAACTCGGTATAGAGCGGATTGTTCCCGTTATGCGCGGGAATGACCCACGAGGACTCCTCGAAGATCGCCCACACGACATCCATCAGTTTTTCCGTAAAACGGCCTTTCTTTTCATACGCTTCCGCGAGGGCGAAGGCATATGCCATATCGCGGCGGCGGAAATAGGGCGCCTCAAAATGCGAGCGGTTCCCCGTGACGGCAAACTCGCGGTACAGAGATGCCGGAAGAAACGGAATCGGTTCCTCGAGCAGTTTCTCGGCGTTTTCAACGACCTTCGCAAGCTTTTCGTCGTCGAATTTCGGATTTTTCTCATCAATAAACAGACGGAATTTTTCAAAGGGCAACACATTTCCGTCGGCGCGCATACCGCGCTCGGCAAAGATTCTTGACATAGATTTCCTCCTGCCGCGCTATGCGGCAATTGTCTTTTTGACAGCGCCTTTTCTCTTTTGCGCATGCCCATTTCCATTATAAAGGCGCGCGCGCGAAATGTCAAGCAACTCAGGTGCTTTTGGTCATATTGCACAGGCTTTTTCGGCATTTTCACCAGTACAAAAAAGCACCTCCCGTCCATACGGAACGGGAGGCGCTTTTGAAAGTAAGAATCCGTCATAAAGACTTTCGCCCAATTCCGAATTCTTAATTCTTCATTCTGAGTTCTTCATTCTCAGAATTCCAGATGCTTTTCGATATATGCCTTAACCTCTGCGATGGGAAGACGGATCTGCTCCATCGTGTCGCGGTCGCGGACGGTGACGCACCCGTCGTTTTCCGACTCGAAGTCGTAGGTGATGCAGAAGGGCGTGCCGATCTCATCCTCGCGGCGGTATCTCTTACCGATCGAGCCGGTCTCGTCAAAGTCGCAGGCAAAGGACTTCGCGAGGTCGTCAAAGAGGGCGAGCGCCTTGTCGGAGAGCTTCTTCGAGAGAGGAAGCACCGCCGCCTTGAAGGGTGCGAGCGCCGGATGAAGGTGAAGAACGGTGCGGACATCGCCCTCACCGATCGTCTCCTCGTCATAGGCATCGACAAGGAAGGCGAGCGCGACGCGGTCGGCGCCAAGCGACGGCTCGATGACATAGGGCAGATAATGCTCGTTCGTCTCGGGATCGAAGTAGGTCATATCCTTGCCCGAGAACTTCTGATGCTGACCGAGGTCGTAATCGGTGCGGTCGGCAAGACCCCACAGCTCGCCCCAGCCGAACGGGAAGAGGAACTCGAAGTCGGTCGTCGCCTTGGAATAGAAGCAGAGCTCTTCCTTATCATGATCGCGCAGGCGAAGGTTCTCGTCCTTCATGCCGAGAGACAGAAGGAACTTGTGGCAATAATCCTTCCAGTACGCGAACCACTCGAGGTCGGTGCCCGGCTTGCAGAAGAACTCCAGCTCCATCTGCTCGAACTCTCTCGTACGGAAGGTGAAGTTGCCGGGGGTGATCTCGTTGCGGAACGCCTTACCGATCTGACCGATACCGAAAGGCAGTTTCTTTCTCGTCGAACGCTGAACCGCCGGGAAGTTGACGAAAATGCCCTGCGCGGTCTCGGGACGGAGATAAACGGTGCTCGAAGAATCCTCGGTGACGCCGATAAAGGTCTTGAACATCAGGTTGAACTTCTTGATCTCGGTAAAATCGTGACCGCCGCAGATCGGACAGGGAATGTTCTTCTCTTTGATGAACGCCGCCATCTGCTCAAAGCTCCAACCGGCGGGGTTGTCATCCGTACCGTTCTGAAACGCGTAGTCCTCGATGAGTTTGTCCGCTCTGTGTCTCGCCTTGCACTGGCGGCAGTCCATCAGCGGGTCGGAAAAGCCGCCGACATGTCCGGAGGCGACCCATGTCTCGGGGTTCATGATGATCGCGGCGTCAAGCCCGACATTGTAGCGGGATTCCTCGACGAACTTCTTCCACCACGCGCGCTTCACATTGTTCTTGAAAGCGACGCCGAGCGGTCCGTAATCCCACGAATTCGCCAGTCCACCGTAGATCTCGGAACCGGGAAAAATGAATCCGCGCGTCTTGCAGAGCGCTACGATCTTGTCCATTGTCTTTTTGCTGTTTTCCATCGTTTTATCTCCAAAATGTATAGTTTACTTTGCTTATTGACAATTTATTTCCGTTCATTCAAGAATTTCGCCGTAGAGAATACCGTTTTCATGAGAGAAGGGACGCACCGTGTGAAGCTCACCGTGAAGGTCCCTTCCGTCACGCACGCGCACCTCAATGAAGGTGTCCGAATGTCCGGTGAAAAACTCCCCTTCCCTCGTCTCGAAGACAACGGGAAGCGCCTTTTCCGACGAGACGATCTCCGAGAGGATCTCCTCTCCGATCTCATGACAGGCGGCAATCAGACGGGCAGAGCGCTCATGCTTCACCGCCTCGGGCACCTGATCCGGAAAGGTCGCGGCGGGCGTGTTCTTCCGTCTCGAATAAGCGAAGACATGCACCGCGAGAAACCGTGCCTTCCGCACGAAGTCGAGCGTCTCGGCAAACTCCTCTTCCGTCTCTCCGGGGAAACCGACCATCAGGTCGGTGGTGAACTGTACGCGGGGCATGGCGGCGCGGGTGCGCGCAAGGGCGGCAAGCGCCTGCGTGCGGTTATACCGCCGCTTCATGCGGCGGAGGACACCGTCCGAACCGCTCTGCATCGAGAGATGAAAGTGCGGGACGGGCGCCTTCAGCTTTGCCATGCGGAAAACGAAATCCTCGCTCATCAGCTCGGGGGTCAGAGAGCCGAAACGGATCCGCTCGACACTTCCCCGTCTGTCCAGCTCTTCGACAAGGTCGATGAGACGGTATCCGTCGTGGAAATCGGCGCCGTAGGACGCCGCCTCGATCCCGGTCAGGACGACCTCACGCGTGCCGGCGGCGGCAAGCGCCTCCACCTCGGCGATGACATCCTCCGGACGCTTCGAGCGGACATTCCCTCTCGCGCCGGGAATGGCGCAATAGGTACAGCGACATTCGCAGCCGTCCTCGATTTTTACATAAATGCGGGTGCGGGGCGCATGCGTGATGCGCATCTTTTCAAACGGGGCGCCGTCAAGACAGCCGACGGCAACCTCGGCGGGAAGTGCCTCCCCGCGTGCCGAAAGGCGCGCCGCGGCGCGGGCGACAAGCGAGAGCTTATCCACCGTGCCTGTGACGATGTCGACCCCCGGGATCGCGGCGACCTCATCGGCGGAGGTCTGGGCATAACAGCCGGTCACGCAGACGACGGCGTCGGGATTCTGCTTTTTCGCGCGGCGGATCACCTGCCGCGACTTTCTGTCGCTCTCCGCCGTGACGGTGCAGGTATTGATGACATAGACATCGCACACGCTCTCGTACGGCAGAACGGTAAAGCCCGCCTTCGCGAACGCCTCCGCGATCGCCTCCGTCTCATACTGCGACACCTTACACCCGAGGGTATAGAGTCCTACGGTCGGCATCTTATGCTTCGGTATACACTTCGGGCTTCAGAATCCCGATATAAGGAAGGGCGCGGTAGCGCTCGGCATAGTCCAGTCCGTAGCCGACGACGAACTCGTCGGGGATCTCGACGCCGACATAGTCAGGGGTGTACTCGACCTTCCTGCGCGAAGGCTTATCGAGCAGGGTGCAGGTGCGCACGCTGTGCGCGCCCTTGAGACGCAGATACTCGGTCAGATAGCTCAGCGTGCAGCCGCTGTCGATGATGTCCTCGATGATGAGAATATCGCACTCGGGCAGATCCTCGCGGATCAGATCGAGATAAATATGAATGGAACCGCTCGACACCGTGCCGCTCCCGTATGACGAAACCTTCATGCAGTCGATCTCGACGGGGATCGTCAGCTTCTTCATCAGGTCGCCCATAAAGACGAGTGAGCCTTTCAGAATACAGACCATCAGAAGTCGTTTGTCACTGTCGCGGTAATCGCGATCAATCTCGGCGGCGAGGCGGGTGGTGATCTTGTCCAGCTCCTCGGCGGAAATCATGATTTTTTCAATATCCTGATTCATGGTTTGTCCTTTTGCGTTTTTTGATACCGTTATTTTAGCAGAAACGGCGGAAAAAGTCAATACGGGCGGGCGCTTTTCTCGTCGAAAAGAAAGAAATTTGAAAAATCTCTTGACAAAGAGAAAAAAATAAGATATAATAATCCTTGCTTTTGTGCAAATACGCAACTTATGTTCATTGTAAAGGAGGTGCCGAAACATGAAGAGAACCTATCAGCCCAAGAAGAGACAGAGAAACAAGGAACACGGTTTCAGAAAAAGAATGGCAACCGCGAACGGCAGAAAAGTTCTGAAGAGAAGACGCGCCAAAGGAAGAGTTCGTCTGACCTATTGATCACGAAGCGTGACCTACAAAACCTCCGATAAACCGGGACTGCACCGCAGGGTCCTTTTAGGGGGTTTTTTTTAAAGTCCCCGAAGCCCGCTCTGCCGAGGCGCCCGAAGACCAAAAAAAAAAAAGTCCCCGCCGCTGGCGGGAGAGGTCGCAGTATGAAATTCAGAGCCATCCGGGAAAACCATCTGTATCAGAAAGCGTATGCCAAAGGCAAACGGGCAGTCATGCCCTCCGTCGCGGTCTATCTCCTTCCGGACTATGCCGCGAAACGACTCGCAAAAGCACATCCTGCAAAGCAAACGGTGAACCGCATCGGTCTGACCGTCTCCAAAAAGCTCGGAGGCGCCGTCGTCCGCTCCCGCACCCGCAGAATTCTGCGCGAAGGACTGCGCACGCTCATGAAAGAGCGTCCGATGAAGACCGGATTTCTCATCGTCATTGCGGCGCGCGCCGCCGCCCTGCCGAAAAAGAGCACCGAGATCCGCCGTGAGTTGGAAGTCGCTTTTGAAAAACTCGGTATGTTCAAATGAAACGCGTGATGATCGCCATCGTCCGATGGTATCAGAAATTCATCTCCCCTTACAAACCGTCCTGTTGCAGGTTCACGCCGACCTGTTCTGCCTACGCCATCGAGGCGTTTGAAAAACGAGGCTTTTTTATGGGACTTCTCCTGACCGTGTGGCGGATCCTCCGCTGTAACCCCTTTTGCAAAGGCGGCTACGACCCGGTGCCCGAGCACGGCTTCCGAAATCCGAAAAACAGGAATAAAGAGGACGAGCACACCGATTCCCCTTCTCCCGAAGTATCAGAAAAGGAAACAAACGAATGAGTTATATTTACAGTTTCTTCGGAACCATCCTCTCATGGTTCAACAGTGTGACGGGCAGCTACGCGCTCGCGCTCTTGCTCTTCGCGCTCCTCTTCAAAGTGATTTTCCTGCCTTTTGGTATCAAGACGCAGAAAAATCAGATTCTCATGGCGAAGCTTCGCCCGAAAATCGCTAAAATCGAAAAAAAATATGCCGGTCGGACCGACAGAGTCACCCTGCAGAAAAAACAGCAGGAAATCATGGAGCTTCAGCAGAAGGAAGGTTACAGCATGCTTTCCGGCTGTCTGCCCATGCTCATTCAGTTCCCGATCATTATTTTTCTTTACAATGTTATCCGCAGTCCCCTGACCTATATCTGCAAGGCAAGCTCCGATGTCATCACCTCGCTCAAGACGCTCGTCGAATACACGGGCTCCGATGAGATCGCACTGGTCGATGCCATCAACGGCTATATTGCGAAGAACGGTGCCGACGCCGTAGCGGCGACCGGACTCGATGTCTCCCTGATCCCGAACTTCAATCTCTTCGGCGTCAATCTCGCCGCGACCCCGAGCTTCCAGAATTTCTCGATTCTGATTCTGATCCCCGTGCTCGCCGCCGCGTTCCAGTGGCTCTCGATGTTCCTCATGAAGAAGATGAACGGAACCGCGCAGATGCCGGGTGCCGACGCACAGTCGCAGGTCTCCATGCGTATGATGGACCTTGTCTTCCCGCTGATGACCCTCTTCTTCGCGTTCAACTTCTCGGGCATGCTCGGTCTTTACTGGATTTATCAGTCCATCATCTCGATCCTTCAGCAGTTCATCCTCTCGAAGGCAATGCCTCTTCCGACCTACACCGACGAAGAGCTGAAAGAGATGGCAAAGATGGAAAGAGAGCGTGCCGCCGCGCAGAAAGCCGCGATGCAGACACAGCCGAAGGTCAAGTCGCTCCACTATATCGACGACGATGACTATGACGACCTCCCCGAAGCCAAGAAAACAAACGAAACGAAGAAAACCTCGGGCGGGCTCGAAACCTCCGACCTCAAAGACGACAGAAACAAAAAGTAATTCAGAGTAAATTACGGAAAGGCAATCACTATTATGATAAAGGAAATCACCGCCTTCGGTAAAGATGTATCCGAGGCGAAAGAAAATGCGAGAGCCGCGCTCGGCGCAGGTCCTCTCGACGATGTCACATTTGAAGTTCTCCATGCCGGCAGCCGCGGTATCTTCGGCATTATCGGTGTAAAACAGGCGCAGGTCAAGGCGTCGATGGAAGTCCCCGACAGAGAAGAGCCGAAGCGCCGCGACAGAAAAGAGCGCGCCGAGCGCCCCGCCCGTGCCGAAAGACCCGAGCGTCCCGAGAGACCCCGCCGTCCCGAAGGGGAAAGAAAGCCCGCAGGGCAGAAGCCCGAGCGTGCAAAGACCGATACCGCTCCGAAGGCGGAGAAGCCGAAGAGCGCCGTCATTCCCGAGACCGATCTCAAGTTTGAAAAGCTGGAGGTTGCCGAAGGAGAAGATCTGTCCTTTGAATTCGTCAAGACCCTGCTCACCAATCTCGGACTGGACGCCACCGCAGAGCTTTACTCCTGCGACGACGGCACCCGCCGTATCACGGTCACGGGCGAGGACGCCTCTGCCCTGATCGGTCACCACGGCGACACGCTGGACGCTGTCCAGTACCTTGCCAACCTCGCCTCCGCACAGAAGAATGTCAACGGCGAGAAGATCAAGAGCCGCGTGACTCTCGATATCGAAGGTTACCGTGCCAAGAGAGAAGAGGCGCTCCGCGCCCTTGCCCGCCGCATGGCGGCGAAGGCACTCCGCAACAAGCGCAGTGTCATGCTCGAGCCGATGACCCCCTATGAAAGACGCATCATTCACTCCGAGGTGCAGGGCATCGAAGGGGTATCGACAAACTCGATCGGTTCGGACAACAACCGCAAGATTGTCATTTACCTGACCGACAGAAAGCCGAAGGGACTCTTCGACGAGGAAGAGCCGAAGGAAGTCACGCCCCTTGCCACTGAATTCAAGCGGGACGAGGACGATCTGACAGGTGAGCTGAAGCCCCGTGTCAAGGCACCCTTCCGTGTCGCCGAGACCCCCGAGGAAGCTGTGAACGAGCCTGCCGTCGTGGTGGGTGTCGACACCGTCACCCTCTCCCCCGAGCTTTCGGACGAGGCAGTGCCCGCCGCTGGCGAGACCGAAGAGGAACCCGTAAAGAACGATGAGGAATGACCCCCACCGCGCGGTCATCGCAATCTCGACCCCGCCCGGAAAGGGCGGGGTCGCTCTTCTTCGCCTGTCGGGCGAGGGAGCGTTCGGGATTGCCGACCGCGTTTTCTTTCCTATGAATCATAAGCCGCTGTCGGAATGTCCCCCGAGAATGCAGGTCTACGGAAGAATCCTGCGGGACGGGGAGCCGATCGACGACGGCATGGCGACCCGCTTCGTGGCGCCGCACTCCTACACCGGCGAGGACACGGTGGAGATCACCTGTCACGGCGGCGTCCTTCTCACACGCACGGTTCTCGAGGCATTTCTCGCCGCGGGGGCGGTGCCCGCGCCCGCGGGAGAGTTCACCCGCCGCGCCTTTCTGAACGGAAAACTTTCGCTGACCGAGGCGGAGGCGATCGGACTGCTCCTCGATGCGAAGAGCCACGCGCAGCTCACCCTGACCGAACGGGGGGCACGCGGGCATCTCTCCTCGGCTCTGCTCGGGATCGAAGAAGAGCTGACGCATCTGCTCTCCTCGATCTTTGCACGCATTGATTATCCGGAGGAGGATCTCGGAGAATTCTCAGACGAAGAGACGGCGGAGAAGTTACGCGGGATTCTCTCTCGTGTGAATTCCCTGCTCGCGACCTACAAGACCGGGCGGGCGGTCACCGAGGGCATTTCCGCCGTCATCGCGGGAAAGCCGAATGTCGGGAAAAGCTCGCTTTATAACCTTCTCCTCGGCGAAGATGCCGCGATCGTCACCGACATTCCCGGTACGACCCGCGATGTGCTCGAACGCACGGTACCGCTCGGGCGGGTTCTGCTCCGCCTCTATGACACGGCGGGGATCCGCGAGACGGACGACCCGGTAGAGCATATCGGTGTCTGCCGCTCAAAGGAAAAGATCGCGGGGGCGGATCTGATCTTCTTACTCTTTGACGCTTCCCGTCCTCTCGACGAAGAGGACAGAGCACTCGCCGACGCGGCGCTCGCGTCGGGAGCCGCCGTCATCGTACTCGCGAACAAGAGCGACCTCGGCAGTGCATGGGAGCCGTCGGCGCTCTCCGACCGCTTCTCCGAAGTGATCCCCTTCTCTTGTAAGGCGGGAGATCTCGAGCGCCTCACGGCGGTGGTGGATCGCCTCTTCACCGACGGGGCGCTGAATCTCTCGGAGGATCCCGTCCTCTTCTCGGCAAGACAGTATACGACACTCGCCGAAGTGGGAAAGCACCTCGCCCTCTCGCTCGCGGCATATGAGGCAGGCGTACCGTCCGACGCGGCATCCTCCGATGTCGAGGTGGCGCTCTCCTACCTTTCCGAGCTGACGGGAAAGAATGTTACCGAGGCGGTAGTACAGGACATTTTCTCGAGATTTTGTGTCGGAAAGTAAAGAAAACTTCACAAAAGAGGAAGTTATGGAAACCAAACGATTTCAAAAAAAGGACGACGGGTTCATCTGTGTGAACTGCGGGCGGGAGGTTTTACCCCTCGGGTACACCTCACGCAATCACTGCCCGTTCTGCCTTTGCTCCCTGCATGTGGACATTCTCCCCGGGGACAGGGCGAACCCCTGTCACGGGGTACTCCGTCCGATCAGTGCCGCGCCCGACCCGAAAAAAGGATTTATCGTGATTCAGCGCTGTGACAAGTGCGGTGCGATTGTCCGCAACCGTGCGGCGCACGAAGCGAAGGTACAGCCCGACGACATGTCCCTTCTCATTCGCCTGACAGCGGGAGACGCGGGGCGAATGGGAAATTAAGAATTCAGAAGGAAGAATGAAGAATTTTTGAGGAGGAACGATCCTTCGCAGATAAAAAAGCCTTCTCCTGCGGGAGAAGGCTTTTTGTTTACGGAGTGTGAAGAATCCGCATTTTTACTTATTCAAGAGAACGAAGAGGGTGACGGCGACGGCGATCATGAGAAGGGCGGCGAGGGAGATGAAGAGGGTCGTGCGGTTCCACGAGAAGGACTTCTTCTCTTCTCCGCGTCCGACAAATCCCGCACGGGATAGGGCAACCGACAGCGGCTTATAAAGGAGCATGGCGAGGGCGGCGTTCAGAAGTCCCTTCGCGAGATTGAAGGGAAAGAGAAGTGTCGGAATCATGGCGATGACTTCCGCCTGCGTTACCGTTGAGCCCGTTAAAGTCGTCATGTAAACAGGCGTAATCCAAATATTCATGGGTAGCATAATGCCCGTCATGGTGAAGACGGCGAGGACGGGTCCGAGCACCGCACCGCGCGGATTACGCCACAGTTTATAAATTCCCGACGCCGTGGCGGCGAAGACCGCCGAAGAAACAAAGTTCATAATGAAACCGTAAAGACCCGTACCGCTGACCGTAAAAAGCTCGAGCAGGGCGGTAAGCAGCGACATGATGACTCCCGCGAGCGGACCGTAGACAAAGGAGGCGACGGTGATGACCGCGTCCTTTGCGTCGAAGGTCAGAAAGGACACGGGAATCGGGAAAACAAGAGTCACGCCGTAGGCGAGCGCCGCGAACATGGCGATCCCGACGGCGGTCTCGGTCATCTTTCTGTTTTTGTTTTTACCGGTTGAAGTTTTCATAACCCCTCTTTTCCGAGCGGTTTCCGAGAAAAATCCCCGCAAAGCTCCGTGGAGTTCTGCGGGGATTTTACAAAAGGAGGTGTCGCCCCGCGAATATACGCGGAGCGGACGCCGTTTCTTTTCTCTTCCGGACTTTACCGTCGGTCGGGGAATTGCACCCCGTCAGGCTTTCGCCTCGCAGACTTTACTGCCGGTATGGAATCTCACCAATCCCCAAAGAAACCGTCAATTGTTATTTCATTCTTTATTATATGCGCACTCTTCCCTTTTGTCAAGAGGAAATTTTTATTTTCCCTGCTCTTTCAGAGCGGCGCGCTTCTGCGCCTGAAGGCGCTTTCTCGTCGCGAGGTCGAGAATCGACTTACGCAGGCGGATGCTCTTCGGCGTGACTTCGATCAGCTCGTCGTCCGCGATGAACTCGATCGCCTCTTCGAGCGAGAGCTGAATCGGGGTGATAAGCGTCAGCTTTTCGTCCGCGCCGGAAGAACGGACGGCGGTCAGATGCTTTTCCTTGCAGACATTGACCTCGATGTCGTCGGGCTTCGGGTTCTCGCCGACGATCATACCGGCATAGACCGGGGTCGCGGGTCCGATGAAGAGAGGTCCTCTGTCCTGCGACTGGTAGAGTCCGTAGGTCGTGGCGATGCCCGTCTCGGACGCGACAAGCGAGGAGGTGAAGCGGGTCTTGATCTCGCCGCGGAAGGGCTCATAGCCCGCGAAGATCGTGGAAATCAGACCTTCGCCGCGGGTATCGGTCAGAAGTTCACTGCGGTAGCCGAAAAGGCATCTCGTCGGGATATTATAGAAGAGTTTCTGCCGCTTGCCGTGGAGCTGCATATCGACGAGAGTACCTTTTCTCGCGCCGAGCTTTTCCATAACGGAGCCGACATATTCCTCGGGGACATCAATGATGACATCTTCGATCGGCTCGCACTTCACGCCGTCGATCTCATGATAGAGCACGCGCGGGTTGGAGCAGCAGAGCTCGTAGCCTTCGCGGCGCATGGTTTCAATCAGAATGGAAAGGTGCATCTCTCCTCTGCCCGCGACCTTGAAGCTGTCGGTCGTGTCGCCGTCGCTGACGCGGAGGGACACATCCTTCAGAAGCTCTTTATACAGCCTTGCGCGCAGGTGACGGGAAGTGACGAACTTGCCCTCCTTGCCCGCAAAGGGAGAATCGTTGACCGAGATGGTCATCTCCATCGTCGGCTCACCGACCTTGACGAATTCGAGCGGCTCGACCTTCGCGGGAGAGCAGAGGGTGTCACCGATGGTGATGTCCTCGCAACCCGAGAAGCAGACGATGTCGCCGACGGTCGCCTCGGGAACCTGCACACGCTTCAGTCCGTCGAACTGGTAGATCGAGACGATCTTGCCGGGGTGGGACTTCGCGGGGTCGTGATAGTTGCAGATCGCGACATTCTGTCCCTGCTTCAGGGCACCGCGCTCGATCCGTCCGATGCCGATGCGTCCGACGAAATCGTTATAGTCAATGGAGGAGACAAGCAGCTGAAGAGGTCCTTCCTCATCGCCCTCGGGGGCGGGCATATATTCGAGAATGGTGTCGAGGAGGGGGGTCAGATCCTTGCCCGGCTGATGGGGGTCGAAGGACGCCGTGCCCGCTCTGCCCGAGCAGAAGAGCATCGGGGAGTCAAGCTGTTCGTTCGTCGCATTCAGCTCGAGGAGCAGCTCGAGTACCTCGTCGCCGATCTCGTCAAGGCGCGCGTCGGGACGGTCGATCTTGTTCACGACGACGATGACGCGATGGTTGAGTGCCAGCGCCTTCTCCAGAACGAAACGCGTCTGGGGCATGGGTCCCTCCGCCGCGTCCACGAGCAGGATAACGCCGTTCACCATCTTCAGAATACGCTCCACCTCGCCGCCGAAGTCGGCATGTCCCGGGGTGTCGACGACATTGATCTTCACGCCCTTATAGTGAATCGCGGTATTCTTCGCGAGAATGGTAATGCCGCGCTCACGCTCGAGATCGTTCGAGTCCATGACCCGCTCTTCCATCTCCTGATTCTCGCGGTAAATACCGCCCTGACGAAGCATCTCGTCCACCAGTGTGGTCTTACCGTGGTCGACATGGGCGATGATGGCAATGTTTCTCAAATCCGTACGCTTCATATAACTCCGAATTCCTCTTGACGCCTGAAAATACAGGTATTTTTTTCTAACTTTGATAGTATAGCACATTTTTCCCCGAATTGCAAACATTTTCGCAAAATTTTTTATATTTTTATCGGATTTTTATCGGAAAAAGAAAAAGCCGTCGTGCAAAGGACGGCTTTTTCTGCCTTTCGGGTGTGAAAAACGCTCTTTTTTCGTCGGCAAATCGAAGAGTCACGGCGCGCCGTGATACCTTCTCCCGAGGGAGGGCGATAATTTTTTGTTGCCTTTGACTTTATACGGTCGTCTCTGTCGATGAATTCTTTCGTTTTCAAAGGCGGTGCGGGCGACTTCAAAAATTTTACATTCAAACCCCTTGACAAAGCGTTTTGCGTATGCTATACTACAAGCGTTCGGTTAGCAGGAGCTAACTTTTCTGAAAAATGTAGCATTTCCGAAGGGAAAGCCGCGGGCTGCGGTTTATTTTTCAGCATAGTGGTTAGCCATGGCTAACTTATTGACAAGGAGGATTTATGTCAAGACTTGCAATCATTTGTTTACAAAAAGAGGACGCACTCCAAAAGATGGCGGAAGCTCTCGCCGTCGGGGCAAAAGAAACCGGCGCCGATGTCGACCTCTTTGACGCTTCGGTCGATCCCGCGGTGCTCATCGGATACGATGCGGCGGCGTTCGGACTCGGGGAAGCATCTCTGACAGAGGAGATCCTGTCCCTCTTCTCCCTCTCTCTTCCCTATCTTCCCGGTAAAAAGTGCGCGCCGTTCGGCGCGGTCGCGGGTAAGGAAGAGACGGTCGAAAGCCTCACGCGCGTCGGGCGGGCGGCAAGATGTGTCATGCTCTCCTCCGCTTCGACGGAGGAAGAGGCGAGGGCACTCGGCGGCGCGCTCGTACATAAAAAGGAAATCCGCCCGGATCTCAAGGAAACGGTGCCGATCATCTTCTCCACCATCACCGGCAACGGCTACAAGCTCGCCGCCGCCGCGGCAGAGGCGGTGCCCGATCATGTGGGTCCCTACAATATCCGTTATATCACCGACGAGGTGATCGACAAATTCGACACCTTCGTGCTCTCCTACTGGTGCAACCACGGGACGGCGGATGACGACACCATCGACCTGATCGCCCGCATGCACGGCAAGAAGCTGATCGTGATCGGCTCCCTCGGTGTCGCAACCGACACGGCGCACGCCGCCAAAGTCACGGAAAATGTCATCGCGCTGGCGTCCGAACACAACACCCTGCTCGGGCATTATCTCTGCCGCGGAAGCATTGACCTGCGCCGCACCTTTGCCCGCACGAGAATCCCCGAAGGGGAAAAGGGACATCTCTCGCCGGAGCGCTTTGAAAAGCAGAAACAATCCCTCGGACACCCGAACGCCGAAGAGCTGGAGGGTGCGCGCCTCGCGGTCGCAGAGTTCCTCAAAAAAGCATGAAAAGAAAAACGGTTTCTCCCCCCACCCCGCACGACGGGACGGCGGGCGGCATCGGCGCAAGGCGGCGGGCGACGAAAATCGCCGTGATCCTCGCCTTCGGGGTGATCTCCGTCCTCTCGGTGCTGATCTGCACCGGGATCGGCAGTGTGAAGATTCCGATCCCCGATGTGGCGAAGGCATTGTTTGTCGATGACGGGAGCATGGCGCGCCTGCTCGTGTGGAACCTGCGCTTTCCCCGTGTGCTGGTCGGCGGACTTGTGGGTGTGTGTCTCTCCCTCTCCGGCTGTATTCTGCAAGGGGTCATGCGCAACACCATGGCGTCTCCTTCCACGATCGGTGTGACGGGCGGCGCGAGCTTTATCGGATATCTGACGCTGGTCGCCTTCCCCGCGTATTCGTATCTTCTGCCGATCGGCTCCATTCTCGGCGCCTTCGCCACCACGATGCTGATCTACGCGCTGGCGTATCAGAAGGGTGTCTCCCCGGTCAAGATGATTCTTTCCGGCATGGCGGTATCCGCGCTGTTCGGTGCCTTCAACGACATCATCAAGACCTTCTTCGCCGAGTCGCTCGGCAACGCCTCCGGCTTCCTTGTCGGCGGACTGAACGGCGTCGGCTGGAAAAACTTCACCATGATTCTTCCTTATGCGGCGGTCGGAATCTTCATCTGCGCGTTCCTGCCCTCCCGCATGAACATTCTGATGCTCGGAGACGAGACGGCGAACGCCCTCGGTCTGCGTACCGAGCTGTTCCGTTTCTTTCTGATCGCGGTGTCCTCCCTGCTCGCGGGTGCGGCGATCGCCGTCGCGGGGCTCATCAGCTTCGTCGGACTTGTGGTACCGCATATCGCAAGGCTCCTTGTGGGATCGGACTACAAGTATCTGTTCCCCGCGTCCGCCCTGCTCGGTTTTTCTCTTGTCAGTATCTGCGACACGATCGGACGGGTGATTCTGCCTCCCGGCGAGGTACCGGTCAGCATCATTCTCTCGTTCATCGGTGCGCCCTTCTTTCTCTACCTTCTCCGTACAAGAGAAGGAAAAAGGGGGTGACGGGCGATGTACTTCGGTTTTCGCGACATTTACGCGGACTACGGAAAAAAAGAAGTGCTCCGCGGATTGACGCTCGAGATTCCGCACGGAAAGGTCGTCACTCTGATCGGTCAGAACGGATGCGGAAAATCCACCCTGCTCAAAACCGTCTCCAAAGCGGTCTCCCCCAGGCGGGGCGAGGTCATCTACCGGGAGAAGAAGCTTTCTTCCTACCCGCCGAAAGAGCTGGCGAGAAAGATCGCCTATCTCTCACAGGTGCATGAGTCGCCCCCCGATATTGATGTGCGCACGCTGGTGTCCTACGGCAGATTCCCTTACACCCGTTTCGGCAGGGGGCTGACGATGAAGGACAGCGAGATCATCGACCGCGCGCTCTCCCTGACGGGGCTCTCCCATCTCGGAGAACGGATTCTTGCCACCCTCTCGGGCGGTGAGAGACAGCGCGCGTGGATCGCCATGACGATCGCGCAGGAACCGGAAATCCTGATTCTTGACGAGCCGACCACCTATCTCGATGTCAGCTATCAGGTCGAGGTGCTCGAGCTGATCCGACGGCTCAACCGCGAGCTCGGGATCACGATCGTGATGGTACTCCACGACATCAACCTTGCCGCCCGCTACTCGGATCTTCTGGCGGCGATCCGGGGCGGCGTCCTCTTCGCGGAGGGAACGCCCGAAGAGATGGTAACGGAAGAACATCTTCGCGACATCTTCGAGATTGAAGCCGCCGTTTACAAAGACCCGATTCACGGGTGCCCGTATTTTATTCCGCAAAGGACAACCTTTGCCGTAAAATAAAATAAATTTTTTACCTTTCATGGAGGAAAAACAAATGAAAAGATTTTTTGCCCTGCTTCTCTGCCTCTGCCTTCTGGCAGGTGCCCTCACCTCGTGTGCGGGAACGCCCGAAACGCCGCCGGATAACGGCGACAACCCCTCGGACGGCAACAACCCGTCGGACAGCAACGCAAAAGACGAGCTGAAAGCGAGCCTGAAAGCCGGATTCTTGACTGCCGCCGATGAGGTGGTCGTGAGCGAAGATTCCGTCACCTTCAAGGATGCGACCTCGACGGACGGCTCCACCGTTACGATCAAGAAGAACCCCGCGAAGGTGCTCAACCTCTATGCGAGCTTCACCACCCTCTGGTATGAGGCGGGCGGCAGTGTCATCGGCTGTATCGGCGGAAGCTCCTCTCAGGAACTGTACAAAGAGTACATCGGAAGAGACATCACGACGGACGAAGGCATGACGGTCGTCGCCGCCTCCTCGTCCGGCAAAAAGTGGGATACGGAAAAGATCATCGCCCTGAATCCCGAGCTGATTATCTGCTCCACGGCGATGAGCGGTTATTCCACCGTGGAAGCGCCGGCAAAGGCGGCAAACATTCCCGTCATCGCGGTGAAGTACGACGACTTCTCGGACTATCTTAAGTGGTTCAAGGTCTTCTGCAACCTCTCGGGTCACCCCGAACTCTGGGACAGCGTCGCCATGAAGTCGCTTGACGATGTGGTCGATGTACTGTGCGAGATTCCGGACGAGGGCGCGCCCCGCGTCTTCAGCATGTTCGCCAACGCGAGCAAGCTCGAGGCGAACACTTCCTCGACCGTCGTCGGCGGTATGGTAACGGCGATGAAGGCGAAGAACATCGTTGACGACTGGGAGAACAGCGCGGGCGCCGACCGTCTCGAAATCAACCTTGAGACCATCGTCGCGGCGGATCCCGATATCATCATCGTGCAGTGCCATGCCGGCACCGACGCGGCAAAAGAGCAGGTGGCAAACACCTACGGTGACAACCCCGTCTGGCAGTCGCTGCGGGCGGTACAGAACGGCAAGGTCTTCTATCTCGAAAAGACGCTGTTCCACAACAAGCCGAACAGCCGCTTTGCCGAGGCATACCAGAAACTCGCAGAGATTCTCTATCCCAACGCCGAGTTTTCTTTCAAGAAAGAAAAGTAATGTTTACAAACCGGTATAAAAGTCATCATGACGCGTCCCGCGATCTGAAGAAAAAATATACGGTAGAGGAGGACGGCGGAGAGTATCTTTCCGCCGTCCTTCCGATGCCGGCGGAAAGTCGGCGGGTGATCTATCTTCATGTTCCCTTCTGCAACAAGGTCTGCTCCTTCTGCCCCTTTCACCGTCCGGACGAGCTGTCGAGACGGGACTATCACAACTATCTGATCGCCAAGATGCACGAGGTGCGGGACTACCCGTACATGAAGGCGCCGATTGACGCCGTCAACTTCGGCGGCGGGACGCCGACCTCCCTTGCCCCCGCGCAGATGCGTGCGGTGCTCGCGGCACTCCACGAAAGCTTCACGATCGCACCCGGTGCGGAAATCAGCGTCGAAACCTCGGCGACCGAACTGTCGGACGAGATGATCGAAGTCCTGCGGGAGGGCGGGGTCAACCGCCTTTCGATCGGGATTCAGACCTTTGACGACGCAACGCGGAAGCTGCTCGGCAGACGCGGGAGCGGTGCGTTCGCCGCCTCCCGTGTGGCGGCGGCGATCCGCGCGGGGATCACGAATACCAGCGTCGATCTGATCTACAACACCCCGGGTGAGAGCGACGAAGTGCTCGATCGGGACCTTGACACCATCGCGGCGCTCGATGTCGCGGGAATCTCCCTCTACTCTCTGATGCTGCATGAAAAAACGCCCCTTTACCGCAGACTCGACGACGCGACGAAGGAAGCCATGCAGAATATGGAAAGAGAGCGTGCGCTCTTCGATCGGATCTTTGACCGTCTCGCCCCGCACGGCTACCGTATGCTCGAGCTGACGAAGCTCGTAAAGGACGGGCGGGATCGCTATGATTACATGGAGATCCGCCACAGCGGCGGCAGCTGTATTGCCCTCGGGCACGGTGCGGGCGGAAATATCGAAAATTATTTCTACCACAACTCGCACACCGTGGCAAACATCTCCGACGAAATACGGATCTGCTCCCGCGGGCGGGTATTGCGCCCGGAATATCGGGTGCTCGATTCCCTGATCTATGCACTTCAGAAAGGGACGGCGCACCTCTCCCCTTATTCGGAGCGGCTCAGGATCGACTTGCCGCGCCTCTTTGAGAAGAAGCTCTCCGCCTTCGCGGACGCGGGCTATCTCACCTTCACGGGGGATCTTGTGATCCTGACGCGCTCCGGCGTGTTCTTCGGGAATAATATCATCTCGGAGCTGATCGAAAAGATCGTGCAGGCGAAAGAGACTTTTTAAGAGCAAACGGAAAGGCAAGCGAAATCCTGTGCCGCCCCATATGGGAAACCGTAACAACGCAAAAAGAGACTGCCCTGCGGCAGTCTCTTTTTGCGTTTTCGGGTTTTTGATGTTCTGAGCGCCGTGTGGCGTCCCTCTCAGTCACCGAGCTTATCAATCGCGGCAAGCTCGTCTTCCGTGAAATGCGTATTGGCGAGGGCGCCGAGGTTGTCGAGGATCTGCGACGGTTT
Source organism: uncultured Clostridia bacterium (assembly GCA_937892405.1). GTDB lineage: Bacteria > Bacillota > Clostridia > Oscillospirales > CAG-272 > UBA1740. The sequence goes on along the minus strand of CALAFS010000159.1, from coordinate 10,823 downwards.
CGACGCGCCGATGAGAACCGAGGTGACGACGCCGTCCCGCAGATCCCACGCGAGCGCCATCTGCGCGAGCGACTGCCCGCGGGCGGCGGCGATGTCGGCGAGGGCGCGGATCTTCGTGAGTTTTTCCTCGGTCAGGCTGTCCGCGTGAAGGAATCTGCCGTCGGTCATGATCCGGCTGTCGGTCGGAATCCCCGAAAGATAACGGTCGGAGAGCAGTCCCTGCGCCAGCGGACTGAACGCGATGATCCCCTTGCCAAGCTCGGCGGCGGTCGCCTTCAGTCCGTTGCGCTCAACCGTGCGGTCGAAGATGGAATAACGGTTCTGATTGATGACGAAGGGGCAGTGAAGTTCTTCAAGGATCGCCGTGGCGCGGCGGAGCTGTTCCCCGTTATAGTTGGAGAGTCCCACATAGAGCGCCTTTCCGCTGAAGACCGCCTGCGCGAGCGCGCCCATCGTCTCCTCGAGCGGCGTGTCGGGATCGGGACGGTGGTGGTAGAAAATATCCACATACGGAAGTCCGAGGCGCAGAAGGCTCGCGTCAAGGCTGGCGAGCAGATACTTGCGGCTCCCGAAGTCGCCGTAAGGTCCGTCCCACATCGTGTAGCCCGCCTTCGTGCTGACGATCAGCTCATCGCGGTAGGCGCCGAATTCCTCACGCAGAATCCGTCCGAAGTTGCGCTCCGCGCTACCCGGCTCGGGTCCGTAGTTGTTGGCAAGGTCGAAGTGCGTGATGCCGTGGTCAAACGCCGTGAAGCACAGCGCCTTCATGTTCTCGTAGGGTGCCGTATCTCCGAAGTTGTGCCAGAGTCCGAGGGACAGAGCGGGGAGCTTCAGTCCCGAGTTGCCGCACCTGTGATAGGTCATGTCGGCATAGCGGTTCTCGTTTGCGGTATACATTGGGTAATTCTCCTTTCAGGTAAAACGGAACAGAATTTTCTGAATATCCGAATCAAACATATTTTCTTTTGTCACCGTCGTCATCGCCGTGGAAATCCGGGCGTCACCGACGGAATCGCCGACGGCAAGGCGCGCGGCGTTCCGCACGCCGAGGTAGCCGATGGCGAAGGGGTTCTGCACGATCAGGGCGTCCATTTCCCCGCTCTCGAGCATGCCGACCGAGATCACATTGGAATCAAAGCCGATGCCGGCGACGAGCTCTCCTTTTCCGAGCTCGTGAATCGCGTTGCCGACGCCGAGCGTCATCCACTCGTTAAAGCCGACCAGCACATTGATCTCGGGGTGGGCAAGGAGAAGTTCCTTTGCCCCTGCGGTAGCACTCTCCGCATTGCTCTCGGCGGTGACCGATGCGACGATCTCTGCGTCGCCGACCGAGGCAATATGGTCGCGGAAACCCTCCTCCCGCTTCTGCCCGTTCGCGGTATCGCTCATGTAGTTGACAAGCCCGATGCGGATCTTCGCGCCGTCCCGCGTCGGAGAGGCGACGGCGGCTTTTGCAGCGGCGATGCCCGCCTCGTAGTTATCGGTGCCGATGAACTGGCTGACAAGGTCGGAGTTCACATTGCTGTCGATCGTGATGACCTTCGTGCCGTGCTGTACCGCGAGTTTTACCGCCGCGGCATTCTGATTGTAGTCGATCGCGGAGAGCACGATCACATCGACACCGCGCTCGACGGCGTCGGCGATCATGCGGTTCTGCGCCTCGTAATCTTCTTCGTTTTCGGGTCCCTCAAAGGTGACCGAGGCGTTGTACTCGATCGCCGCCGCTTCCACTCCCGCACGCACCGCGTGCCAGAAGTCGGAGGTGGTCGCCTTTGCGATGACGGCGATCTTCGGGGTATCGGCACCGCTCCCCGCGCAGGAGGAAAGCGGGAGGGCGGCAAGAAAGACCACAAGAAAAAGCGCGATGATCCGGATTCTTTTCATGCTCTCTCCCCCTCCTCTGTCACCTTCGGGATTCTGACGGTGACCGTCGTTCCCACATCCGGCTCGCTTTGCAGCGTGATGCCGTAGCGCTCGCCGAACCAGATCTTCAGGCGGTCGTTTACATTCTTGACTCCGATGCCGCCGGAGTCGCTCTTTTCTTTCTGCAATATCTTCCGGCACTGTTCCTCGGTCATGCCGATGCCGTTGTCGGAGACCGTAATGAGAATATCGTCCGCGTTGTCGGACGCCTCATGCACCGAGATGACGATCTCGCCCTCGTCCACCATGCGGTCGATGCCGTGGTAGATGGCGTTCTCGATCAGGGGCTGAATCGTGATCTTGTTGCAAAGATAGGAAAGAAGGCTCTCGTCCACATCAAAGCGATAGGTAAACTGGTTGCGGTAGCGATAGCTCTGAATAATCAGATAGCTTTTCGCATGCTGTAATTCGTCCCCGAGCGGAATCAGCTCATGCCCGCGGCTGATACTGATCCGGAAGAGCTTCGCGAGGGCGCCCACCATCTTCGTGGCTTCGGCATCCTTTCCCTGCTCGCACATCCACTGAATCGAGTCGAGGGTATTGTAGAGAAAGTGCGGGTTGATCTGTGCCTGGAGGGCTTTCAGCTCGGTTTTCCGCAGGGCGGTCTCCTCTTCTCTGACCTGCTCCATCAGCTCCCGCACGCGCCCCGTCAGGTGGGCAAAGCTCTCCGAGAGGGTATGCAGCTCGGTGACGATCTCCTGCCCGCCGGTGTAGTGAAAGTCCGATGCGGAGCTTTCAAATCGCTTCATTGCATCTGCAAGCTCTCTGACCGGACGGCTGACAATGCGGGAATAGATACGCAATACCGTAAAGAGGATCAGGACACAGCAAAGGAGGGACACGCAGATACCGAGGACAATCCGATCGCGACCGTCCGCCACCAGCTCGTCGATATAGCTGACGCCCACAATGCGCCAGCGGCTGTCCGTCGCGGTCTTGACCGCGTAGGTGACATTCCCGTCGGTGTGGACGCCGTCCTCCCACGAGGAGAGTTTCGAGGTATCTTCATTGCGCAGGTGAGAAAAAATCAGCTGTTGCTGGGGGTGATAGACAAGATTGCCCGCGCTGTCGACGATATAACAATAGCCGTGCCTGCCGACGCCGACGCGGTCGATATAGCCGGCAAGCTCGGAGAAATTAAAGTCGATCGCGATATACGCGCCGCTCCCGAAGACGGGTGCCCCGGTGCGTATCGCCAGTGTGACAACCCACGGGTAAATCCCTTCATACAGAGTCTCGACATGCGGCGGCGTAAGAATGAAACCGTCCGATCCTTCGTAAAGCGCTTTATCAAAGGAAAGATCCCGCGTGGGACTTTCCTTGAGGGCATAGCCGCTCCCGACCGACGCGAGAATCCCGCCGTCCGCATCATAGACCGTAACGGCGAAGATTTCGTTTTCGATCGCGGTCAAAGCCTCAATGCGTGTGCGGAAGGCATCGACCGTTTCGTACGCCTCCACCATGGTGCCGATGGTCGTGAGCTTGTCCTTCATATCGTCAAGTCTCACGCTGACCGCCGCCTCTGTCTGCTCTACCGTCTGCGAGGCACTGACGCTCGCGTCCTGTCTTACGGTATTGCTGTAAACGGCGGCGAACACCGCGATGGAGATCGCAACCGCGACGACCATCGCAAGCGTCACCGAAAGGACGGTAATGGTGCGGAGTCTCAGTTTACCGACAGGCTTTTTACGCATAGATCCTCCTTCAGAGTTGTGCGTCGCCCTTTTGCTGACGCACACGGTTCGGGGATTCGCCGTAGAATTTCTTGAAGCAATAGCTGAAATAATGCTGATCGCTGTAACCGCACCGCTCGGTGATTTCCTGTATCCGCAGATTGGTGCAGAGAAGCATATCGTACGCCGCCCGGAGACGGCGCTCGGTCAGAAGGGTGATGAAGTTCTTTTTTCTGACCTTCTTGATCAGGGCGCTCAGATAGTTCGGACTGACCGCCAGCTCTCCGCTCACGCCCACGAGAGAAAGATCCTCGTCGGAATATCGCTTGTCGATGATTTCGATCACCCGATCGCAGAGGACTTCGGAATCCCTTTTTCTCGACTGGGTGATGAGCGTCTGTGCCCGTCGGCAAAGATCGAGGATCTCCTGCTTCATCGCCTCCTCCGAGCTGTTGGCGGTCAGGCGCGAGAAGAGCGGATTGGAGGAGAGGAGGTGCATGGCGTCCGGCTGATCCGAAAGAGAGCCGACGACGCGGCAGACCGTCGCGATGATCTGCGCCACCACGAGATTCGCATTCTCGGGGGTACTGCCCCGATAGAGCCCTTCGACAAAATCCGAAAGGCGCTCCTCGGTGCCGACCTTGAGAAGCTGTTCGAGCATGGCGGCGGTTTTCTCCGCCTCGGCGATGGCGAACTCCTCGTTTTTCTCCTGGTCGTTGATGAAACGGATATCACCGGCGCCGTCCGAGGTATACCTTCTTGCCGTTACTGCCTGAAAATAAGCGTCGGAACTGTCGGAAAGTGCATGAAATTCACGGCTGACGCCGATGGTGCAATGCTCCTTTTGCAAACGGCGGGCGGTCTGTACGGTCTCGGTCAGAGGCAGCTCCAGAAGGTTCGGGAACTTCGCCCCCTCGGGCAGTGTCACGAGAGTCATCACGCGCTGATAGGCGCTCAGGCTGACGGTATCAAAGCCGTGCCTGCCGAAGATATTCCCGATAAAGTCCGTGTGACGGGCATCGGCGATATAGCTTCCGTCCGTGCCCTTGAACTTCGACACGAGCACGCAGAAGCGCGGCGTGCTCACCGTCTCCGCCACCGCACCGAGCGATTTCGCACGGGCGAGAAGCTCGCCGTCATTCTGCTTTGACTCGTTGCTGCCGAGGAGCAGAGGGAGCAGGAATTCGTTGATCCGCAGGCGTTTCAGCTGTGCCTGAAGGTCGGAATCCTGCGGCGGAAAGAGCTGTCCCAGTCTCTCGTCCATCTTCCGATGGATCTCAAAGAGTGCCTCGGACATCTCGTCGGAGGAGATCGGCTTCAGAAGATAGCTGATGATATTGTAATCAATTGCGGTGCGGGCGTATTCAAAGCTGTCATAGCCGCTCAGAATCACGATCTGCGTCGCGGGGCGCATCTCGCGCACCCGTCCCGCAAGCTCCAGTCCCGAGATCATCGGCATGCGGATATCGGTCAGAATCAGGTCGGGTTCCAGCTCTTCCACGAGATCCAGCGCCTCCACGCCGTTCTCTGCCTCGCCCACCACTTCAAATCCCGCCGCTTCCCAGCGTACACGGCGGACAAACGCCTGCCGCTGTTCCTCCTCGTCGTCTACCACGAGCACGGTATACTTCAAAGTCCTGTCCCCCTTTTCATCACATACTGCTTTTACTATACCATCTTTTTCGTAAAAAATCAAGTATGAATTGTGAAGAAAAATGTGAAGAAAAAGAGAAGAAAAATACATTCTGCCGAAAAATTTCTTTTTAATCAAAGAAAACGGGGCAATTCCGCGCGGATTTTCACCGATGCGGAGCTGCCCCGAACTCTGAAATTTCTTTGCCGGGCACAAAGAACTCACCACGCGGAAAGCCATGCGGCAAGGGGTACCTCAATGATTATTTCTCTTCCCACCCGGCATAGAGTGTCATACTGCCGGTGATCTCCTGTGCGGTGTCCCACGCATTTGTGCAGGCGCGGTCAAGATACCAACCGGTGAAAACATAGCCTTCCCGCGTCGGATTGCTCTGCTCGGGGAGGGTCTCACCGTGCAGAACCTTCACGCTTTCCACCGCCGTGCCGCCGTTTGTGTCGAAAGTGACGGTGAATCCGTTATGCAGGCTCGCAAAAATCAGGGCGCCGATCAGGGCAACTGCCAGTACCGCCACGAGGATATTCGCGGTTTTTACCGACATTTTCAGCTTTGCGTACAGTCCGCCTTTTTGACGGGGGGTGTTGGTTTGTTCCATGGTGCATGACTCCTTTCGGGGTGAGGATTCGGTTGCCGCGAGCGGCGAAGGGGAAAAACGCGGGGATTTTTTCAAAACTCCGGCGGCTCTTCCCTCTCGCCATTTCTCTTTTCTGCCTTGTATTTTTGTTCGAAAGGAGAAAAAACAAGCGAAAATCCGACGACAACGCTTTTGCTTTCCGATATTACTTCTTCGCGAGATATTTTCTCATATCAATCGCGCAGGCGAAGAGGATAATCAGACCTTTGATGACATAGAGCATGTTCTGATCGACGGAGAGGAAGTTCAGACCGACGAAAATGATCTGAAGCAGGAAGACGCCGACCACGATACCGCTGATCTTACCGGTACCGCCGACAAAGGACACACCGCCGATGACGCAGGCGGCGATCGCGTCGGACTCATAGTTCAAACCGGTATTCGCGGAGATGGAAGCGATACGCGCGCCCTCGATAAAGCCGGTGATGCCGTACATGGCACCCGCAAGCACGAAGACCATCACGATCGTCCAGAAGACATTGACGCCCGAGACATTTGCGGCTTCTTCATTGGAACCGACGGCGAACATGTTCTTGCCGAACTTCGTCTTGTTCCAGATCACCCACATGAGGGCGGTCAGAATGATCGAGTACAGCACATAGCGCGGGACCGACACATTGCCGATCTTGAAGAGTGTGCCGCGCACGAAATTCGTGTAGGAGGGATCAAGACCCGAAAGCGTCTGTCCGTTGTTGCCGCCGATCATCAGATACATCAGCACAAGACCGAACAGGATCAGCTGAGTCGACAGGGTGACGATGAAGGGATGGAGCTTGAACTTCGCGACGAAGAATCCGTTCACGAAGCCAATAAGCGCGCCGACCGCGATCACGATCAGAAGGACGAGCGGCAGGGGCAGGACGCCGATGTTCGGGAAGATCTTGCTCGAATAGCTCGTCATCTGCAGAAGAGAAGCGGCGATACAGGCGGTCAGACCGACTGCGCGACCGGCGGAAATATCGGTACCGGTCAGGACGATCGCACCGCCGATGCCGAGGGCGATCGGGAGCTTCGCGGCAGTCAGGGAAATGATGTTGACAATGGACGAGACGGAAAGAAACGCCGGTACCCGGATCGCGACATAGACGATCGCGACGAAGATGATGATATACATGGCGTTGTTGAACAGCAGATCGGTGATTGTTCTTCGTTTGTCCGCAGGGGACATCGCTCGGAATTTTTCAAACCAGAGCCCTATGCGGTTTTTTTGTTTTTTGGTTTCGGTTGGCATTTTCTGTTCCTCCTTCAGGCAAATTTCGCGGCAAGGGTCATAATATTTTCCTGTGTTGCCGTCGCGGCATCGACCTCACCGGCAAGGCGACCGCCGGACATGACAAGAATCCGGTCGCAGACGCCGAGAAGCTCGGGCATCTCGCTCGACACCATGAGAACCGTCTTCCCTTTCGCGGCAAGATCAATGATAAGCTGATAGATTTCGTATTTCGCGCCGACATCAATGCCGCGCGTCGGCTCGTCGAGCAAAAGCACCGTCGGGTCGGTCAGAAGCCAGCGCCCGAGAATGACCTTCTGCTGGTTGCCGCCGGAGAGCGAACGGATCTTCGTCTCCTGTGTCGGTGTCTTGACATGCATCGAACGGATCACCCAATCGGTGCTTTCCTTCCGTTTTTTCTCACTCAAGAACGGACCGACTCTGTCCTTGTCGAGGCTGGAGATCGTGGCGTTTTCGCGGATATTCAGAATCCCGAAGATGCCCGTCGCGCGCCGCTCCTCGGTCAGGAGGGCAAAGCCGTTTTTGATGGACTCGCGTGCGGAACGGTTTCTGATCGGTTTGCCATCCAGGGTAATGGTGCCCGCTTTTCGCGTGGCGGTGCCGTAGAGCGCCTCGAGCAGTTCGGTTCTTCCCGAGCCGTCAAGTCCCGCGACACCGATGATCTCGCCCCGGTGCGCCCGGAAGGAGACATCGTTTAATTTGGAATACATGCCGGTCAGGTGCTCTACTTCAAGGAGCACATCGCCGACCGTATTTGTTTTCGGCGGATAGATGTTCGTCAGCTCACGGCCGACCATCAGTTTAATGATCTCGTCGGTGGTGAGGTTCTTCGCCTCCCGCGTGGCAATCCATTTGCCGTCGCGCATGACCGTGACCTCGTCGGAAATTTCAAGAATTTCCTTCATTTTATGAGAGATATAAATGATACCGCACCCCTCGTCGCGCAGCATATTGATGATGCGGAAGAGATGCTCCACCTCGTCCTCCGTCAGAGAAGAGGTCGGCTCGTCGAATACGATGACCTTTGCGTTATAGGAGACCGCTTTCGCGATTTCCACCATCTGCCGTTTGGAGACCGGCAGTTTGCTCATGACCGTTTTCGGGTCGACATCAATCCCGAGACGGTCGAAGATTTCTTTCGTCGCGGCGTACATCTTTTTTTCGCTCGTGAAGGGAAGACCGCGTGCCACGGTCGGAAAACGACCGAGCCACATGTTGTCCATCACATTGCGTTTGAGCGCCTGATTCAGTTCCTGATGTACCATGGCGACGCCGTTTTCCAGCGCTTCTTTGGCGTTATGAAAGCTGATTTCTTTTCCTTCGAGATAAATATGCCCGCCGTCCTTCGCGTAGACGCCGAACAGGCATTTCATCAGCGTGGACTTCCCTGCGCCGTTCTCGCCCATCAGCGCGTGAACCGTACCGGCTTTCACGGTCAGGTTGACCCCGTCGAGTGCACGGACGCCCGGAAAGACCTTTTCGATCCCCTCCATGCGCAGCAGCACCGGAGCGGTCGGGTTTTTGATTTCGTTTATGGCTTCATTCATAGGAATTACCTGCCTTCCGGATTGAAGATTGGGAATTCCCGGAGCGGCGGGGTGCCGCTCCGGGGATCCGATACGGGATTTATTCGCCGAGATAGGTGGCGTAGGGGATGTTGACTCTCCAGTCGCCGACCACTTTCTCGGAGTCGACGGACTCGAACTTCGCCTTGCCGTCAAGAAGGTTCTGCACGACGGTCGCGATCGCGTCTGCCATGCCTTCCGCGTCCTGCTTGATGGTACCGATCATCGAGCCGGTTCTGATGGCGTCCTTCGCCGCCTCGGTCGCGTCAACGCCGAAGACGGGGATCAGCGTGCTCTCACCGCCCATGTTGTAGCCGAGCTCCTGAAGAGCGGAGATCGCGCCGAGCGCCATCTCGTCATTGTTCGCGATGACAAGCTCGATCATGTTGTTGTTGGCTTCGCTGAAGCGGCTGAGGTTGGTGCTCATGTAGTCCTTCGCCGCGGCGGCGGACCACTGACCGTTCTGGTCGACCTGGTACTTGTTCGCGTTGCTCGAATCGTAATAGACGAGCTCGGGCTTACCGGCGGCGGTCAGGATCGCGTTCGCGTCCTTGACGGCGAACTCGGTGCGGGCGATCGCCTCCTGGTTGCCTTCCTGTCCCTTGAACATGGCGTAGCTGATTTTGCCGTCGCCATTCAGGTCGAGCTTGTCGTAGTTGGCAAGTACATACTCACCGATCATCTTGCCCTGCATATGACCCGCTTCTTCATAGTCGGTACCGACGAAGACGCACTTGTCATAGCTTTCGATCACCGACTGCTTCACCGAGCGGTTGAAGAAAATGACCGGAATGTCTTTTTCCTTCGCCATATCGACGATGTTCTGCGCGGCGTCGTCGGAGTTCGTATCGACGAGGTTGACGATCAGGGCGCGGGAACCTTTTGCGATGGCGGTGGTGACCTGTTCGGTCTGGGTGGTCTGGCTTCCGTTTGCGTCGTAGTTCTGGAATTTCAGACCGGCGTCCGTCAGGATCTTATCCATGGCGGTGCGGACACTGGAAATATAGGTATCCGCGTTGGTGTAATAGAAGACCGAGATCTCTCCGTCTTCCGTGCCCGCGCAGGAAACAAGTCCGAGCAAAGCGGTCAGCGCGAGTGCGAGTGTGAGTAGGATTGCTGTGAGCTTTTTCATTTTTTGGATTCCTCCGTTTCGTTTTCGACTTTCCGTCGTTGTCTATATTATATCCCAATCAAAATGAAAAAGGAATGCGTTTTTTTATTTGAAATGTACAAAAAATTATGGAATCTGGCGGCAAAACAATGCAAATAATATAATAAGGAAGGAACGGAATATTTGCCCTATGCGCCGGGTAAAATTTTACCGTCCGAAAAGACAGCATAAAAAAGAAAACAGAACAGCGCCGCACGGCATACCGCCTATGCGGTTCTGTTCTGTTTTTTTATTCTGCTTTAAGGGGACTTTCTGTCGTGTCCGCCCGGAAATCAGGCGTCGAAACGCGGGTTTTCGAGCGCGAAGCGCTTCATGAACGCGACGAGTTTTTCGACGCCTTCATAGGGCATCGCGTTATAGATCGAGGCACGCATACCGCCGACCGAGGGGTGCCCTTTCAGATTGCGGAGTCCGAGGTCGGATGCCTCTTTTGCGAATTTTTTATCCAGTTCGGCGTCGCCGGTGACGAAGACGACATTCATCATCGAGCGGCACTTTTTATCCACGGGGGCAGTGTAATAGCTCTGGCTGTCAAGGTAATCGTAGAGCAGGCTCGCCTTCCGCTCATTGCGGCGTTTCATCTCATCGAGCCCGCCGACGGAAAGAATCCGGTCGAGGACGAGCTTCGCCATATAGATCTGAAAGCACGGCGGGGTGTTGTACATGGAGCCGTTCTCCGCAAGGAGCTTATAATCCAGCATGGCGGGCGTATCGGGACGCGCGTTCCCGATCAGGTCATCGCGCACGATGACGACCGTCAGCCCGGCGGGGGCGATGTTCTTCTGCGCGCCGGCGTAGATCAAGCCGAATTTCGAGACATCTATCGGCTCGGAGAGAATACAGGAGGACATATCGGCGACGAGCGGAATGTTCCCCGTATCGGGAATATAATGATATTTGGTGCCGTAGATGGTATTGTTATAGCAGATGTGGACATAGTCCGCGTCGGGGCGGAAATCCGAGCGTTTCACTTCC
>CALAFS010000158.1 GCA_937892405.1 uncultured Clostridia bacterium | reverse complement strand
AAAACGCCGCGTAAAGAAACACGGAAGAGGTTTCCACTTCGCTACGCTCCGTTTCAACCTCTTCCGTCTTTCTTTGCTCTTTTCAAGGGCTTTATTCTATTTTTTCTTTTTCTTCACCCCAACTATTGACAAAGAGCCTCGTTGAATATTTTCTACTTTCGGTTGAACCGGCGTTTTTCTCCCTGCGTACCGCTCTTTTTTACCGATTTTGAGGGAGAAAAATTCGCCCGCTCGTAGAAAAAACATCGTTGTTTCTATTATACACCTTAAAAGGTGTAATGTCAAGTGAGGATTTTCAACCTGTGGTAAAATAACCGAAAAAGGGAATTTTACGGTTTCGGAGAAATTCGCCGAACCGTTGAACGGAAGGGAAGACGGGCGCATGACGACATACCAGCGACTTCGCGATGTGAGAGAAGACAGAGACAAGACGCAATCGGAGATCGCGGCACTTCTGAAGACGACGCAGCAGCAGGTGAGCAAGTGGGAGACGGGCGAGCAGCTGATGGGAATCGACAAATATGTGATCCTCGCCGAGTATTATAATATTTCCGTTGATTATCTCTGCGGATTGGTGGACACCCCGCGAAAACTTCATCCCTGATACCGCCTGCGAAAGCGTGCGCACGCGGCTTTATGGTAAGGAAAGAAACGGGAAAAATCTTGTTACACACTTCCTTTCCGTTTTTTCGCGCCCGGTGCATGATTTTTCTTAAAACAGCCATACTAATTCCGAGTATTTTTTCGGGAGGGTGTATGGCTGTTTTTGTAATTGTCGGCGGCGGGGTCGCGGGGCTTTCCGCCGGAATTTTCGCCGCGAAGGAGGGGCACCGCGCGATCGTGATCGAGCGGCACGCGACCCCGGGCGGGAACTTTACCGGTTGGCGGCGGGGTGCCTACACGATCGACAACTGCGTGCATTGGCTGATCGGGACGAAGGAAGGCGGGGAGAGTGAGCGCCTTTGGCGCGAGGTCGGCGTTCTGGACGACGCGGGCGTGCGCCGTCTGCCTCTCCTTTATACCGTCGAAGGGGGTGGGGAGAGCCTTTCGCTGTTCCGCGATTTTGACAAGACCGAGCGCGCGATGCTTGCCCTGTCGCCCGAGGACAGGGAAGAGAGTCTGCGTTTTTGTCGGGCGGTGCGTGCCCTGATGCGCCTTTTCCGACTGTCGGAGACTGTGAGCTATGCCGCGGCGGTGCGCGCCCTGCCGACGCTCGCACGGTATTCTTTTCTTTCGGCGGGCGCGCTTGCCGATCGCTTTTCGCACCCTCTGCTCCGCCGCTTCATGGTCGGACTCGTCGGGCGGGACTTCACCTCGCTTGCCCTGCTTTTCACGGCGGCGCACTTCTGCGCGGGAAATGCCGATCTGCCTGCCGGCGGCTCGCTCGCCGCGGCGGAGCGCATGGCAGAACGCTTTGTTTCTCTCGGCGGGGAACTGCGCACCGGCACCGAAGTGACCCG
>CALAFS010000157.1 GCA_937892405.1 uncultured Clostridia bacterium | reverse complement strand
ACAACGGAAGCACCGTTGCCAGCTGCCCCGACACCTTCATCATCTCTTCCGCGATCGATTGGTCTCCTTACTTCTACCACATGATCGACTGCGTCGTCAACGACAAGACCCTTGAGAAGAACTGGTGCGGCAATATCTCGACCGGTTCCGTTGTCCTCAGCGCCATCAACGGTAATGTTGCCGCTCCCGGCACTGTCAAGAAGATTCAGGAAGTTGCCGCGAAGCTCAAGGACGGCACCCTTCATGTCTTCGATATCAACACCTTCACCGTGAACGGTCAGAAGATTACCTCCTATCTTGCCGATGTCATCGACCTCGGTGACTATCAGGGCGAGACCGAAGTTATCAAGAATGGCTATTTCAACGAGTCCACCGAGCGTTCGGCTCCTTACTTCGATCTTCGTATCGACGGTATCACCGAACTCAATAAGTAAGATATTCAGAAGAGATACAGGCGGAGCAATTTGCCCCGCCTTGTATCCTTTTATTCCGGGCTTTTGCTCATGATGGGAGATTTTTATGACGAACACACCTCCTGCACTTGAACTCCGCCATGTCACAAAACGGTTCGGCAGTGTCATTGCCAACCATGATGTCGACATGGATTTCCGCCACGGTGAGATTCTCGCCATTCTCGGAGAGAACGGGAGCGGAAAAACCACACTCATGAACATGATCGCGGGGATTTATTACCCCGACGAAGGAGAAATCCTTGTAGACGGTGAGCTAGCGCTGATCCGCTCTCCGAAGGACGCATTCCGCTATCATATCGGAATGATTCATCAGCACTTCAAACTGGTCGATATTTTTACAGCGACAGAGAATATTATTCTCGGTATCGACGACGGGGAAAAGTATAATTTGAAAAAAGCCGCCGCCCGCGTTCTCGAAATCACCGAACGCTACGGCTTTGAAATAGATCCGTATAAAAAGATATACGAAATGTCGGTCTCGGAAAAGCAGACGGTCGAGATTCTGAAGGTTCTTTACCGCGGCGCGGACATTCTGATTCTCGACGAGCCGACCGCCGTTCTCACCCCGCAGGAGACGCAGAAGCTCTTTGCCGTCCTGCGCAGAATGAGAGACGACGGAAAAACCATTATCATCATCACGCATAAAATGCACGAGGTTCTGTCCATCTCCGACCGCGTCGCGGTCGTCAGAAAGGGAGAACACATCGCGACGGTGAACACCGCCGAGACCAATGAGTCCGCTCTGACCGAGATGATGGTCGGAAAGAAGATCAGCCTGAACATCGGGCGCGACGATCCGCAAAATCCCGTGAACCGTCTGGAAGTATGTAACCTCAACAGCGAGAGCCAGGACGGCGTCAAGGTTCTTGACAATATTTCCTTTGTCGCAAACAGCGGGGAAATCCTCGGTATCGCCGGTATCGCCGGCTCGGGGCAGCGTGAGCTCCTCGAGGCGATCGCGGGACTTCAGCCCCTGACCGGGGGAAAGATCCTGTACCACAATCCGAAGACCGAAGACACCGTCAACCTTTGCGACAAAACGCCCTTTGAGATCCGCGAACTCGGTGTAAGACTTTCCTTTGTTCCCGAGGACCGTCTCGGCATGGGACTTGTCGGCAACATGGACATCACCGACAACATGATGCTCAGAAGCTATAAAAAGGGACATTCGGTTTTCGTTAACCGTAAACCGCCGAAGTCTCTTGCCGAGCGTATCATCAATGACCTCGAGGTCGTGACCCCGGGCACGACGACTCCCGTCCGCCGCCTCTCCGGAGGAAATGTGCAGAAGGTGCTGGTCGGTCGTGAGATTGCCGCCGCTCCCACGGTTCTGATGGCGGCGTATCCCGTCCGCGGTCTCGATATTAACTCGTCTTATCTGATCTATAATCTTCTGAACGAACAGAAGAAAAACGGCGCCGCCGTGATTTTCGTCGGGGAAGACCTCGATGTTCTCCTCGAGCTCTGCGACCGTATCCTTGTGATCGCGTCCGGTAAGATTACCGGCATCGTGGACGCGCGCACCGCAACCAAAGAAGAAGTCGGTCTTTTGATGACAAAGACGGGAGGTGACGGAAATGAAAACTGATACCGAAACGAAAAAGAAAGAAGAACAGCGCGAGCCGCTCTTCCACATCGAAAAGAATCCGGCGCTTTCCATGCCGCGTGCGATCGGTGTCCGTGCCGCCGCCATTCTTCTGGCACTGATCTTCTGCGGACTTCTGACCACGATTCTGACGGGTGTCAACCCCATTGACTTTTACGGTCAGATGATCTTCGGTGCGTTCGGCACGACAGACAATTTCCTTGTCACTGTACAGCACCTTTCCTTCCTCCTTTGCATCTCCCTTGCCGTCACCCCTGCGTTCAAGATGAAATTCTGGAACACCGGTGCGGAAGGTCAGGTTCTGATGGGCGGGCTTGCCACCGCGATCTGTATGTATTACGGAAAGGCACTGCCACTCTGGCTCCTTCTGATTCTCATGTTCGTCTCCGCTATGGTCGCGGGCGCCCTGTGGGGGATCATTCCCGCCTTCTTCAAGGCGCACTGGGACACGAACGAGACGCTCTTTACCCTGATGATGAACTATGTTGCCATGCAGCTGATTATCTTCTTCATGCGGCAATGGAATAAACTCAGCGCCGGCATTGACTTTTATCAGCTCGACCCGACGGGGCGTATCGGCGCGTTCTTCAACGGCGCGACCGGTGTCCGCAAGTACATCATCTATGTCATTGTGGTTGCCCTGATTACCGTCTTCATGCACCTCTACCTCAAGTACAGCAAGCACGGATATGAGCTGACGGTCGTCGGTGAGAGCCGCAATACCGCACGCTATATCGGCATTGATGTCAAAAAGGTCATCATCCGCACGATGGCACTCTCCGGTCTTGTCTGCGGTATCTGCGGATTTCTGATGGTTGCCTCGGCGCAGAACATCTCTTCCAACACCGCGGGCGGCATGGGCTTTACCGCCATCATGGTGTCGTGGCTCTCGAAATTCAATCCCGTCATCATGATCTTTGTATCGTTGTTCCTCGCCGCGCTGGACGGCGGCGCGATTGCCGTTTCCACCGGACTTGAGATCAGTAAGTCTTTCTCGGATATCGTCACGGGAATCCTTCTGTTCTTCATCATCGGTTGCGAATTCTTCATTCAGTATAAGCTCGTCCCGACCGCGCGTCTGAAAGCCCTTTTCAAGAAAAACAAGGAGGATAAGCAATGATCTCCTATCTGATTCAGAGTGCCGTCACGCAGGGAACACCTCTTCTTCTCGGTGCGACGGGTGAAATCATTACGGAAAAATCGGGAAACCTGAACCTCGGTATCCCCGGTATCATGTACATCGGTGCGATTTCCGGCGTCATGGGCGGTTTCTTCTATCAGGAGAGCACGACGCATATCGTCGGTATCCTCGCGATTCTGATTCCGTTTCTTTCCGCGCTCCTCGGTTCCGGGCTTGCCTCGCTCCTGTATTGCTTTCTGACGGTCACCCTCCGTGTCAATCAGAATGTTACGGGTCTTGCCCTGACGACCTTCGGTGTCGGCTTCGGTAACTTCTTCGGCGGCTCGCTCGTCAAGCTGTCGCACAGCGAGACCGCGTCGATCGCCCTGATCCGCCTTGCGAAATTCTATAAGAAATCGCTTCCGTTTGCGAAGAATCTCGGTTTCTTCGGCGAGGTTTTCCTCTCCTACGGTTTCATGGTGTATCTTGCCATCGCGATCGCACTTGTCGCGTCGTATGTCCTGAAGAAGACGCGCGTCGGTCTTCATCTGCGCGCCGTGGGTGAGAACCCCGCCACTGCGGACGCCGCCGGTATCAATGTCACGGCATATAAGTATGTGTCGACCTGCGTCGGCGGTATGATCGCCGGTCTTGGCGGACTTTATTACATCATGGACTATGTCAACGGCACCTGGTCGAACGATGCGTTCGGTGACCGCGGCTGGCTTGCCGTCGCCCTCGTTATCTTCTCGGTCTGGAAGCCGAATGTCGCGATCCTCGGTTCCTTCCTCTTCGGCGGACTCTATATTCTCAATAACATCATCAATGTATCGACACAGATTCAGCCTCTGCTTCAGATGGTGCCCTATGTTGCGACCATCATCGTCCTGATTCTTATCAGCGTGCGTAAGAGGCGCGAGACACAGCCCCCCGCCTCTCTCGGACTTGCCTATTTCAGAGAAGAGCGCTGACGATGAAAAAATCCCCCGACTTCGATCGGGGGATTTTTTCAGAGTAAAATGCAGATAAGCCCGTTTGACCCCTCGTTCAGAATCTTCTCAAGCGTCTCGCCGAGTTTTTCGCGGGAATCGTCCGGAATGTGAAGGAGCTTTGCTTTCATGCCTTCGTTCACGAGATCGTAGAGCGATTTTCCGAAGATGTTGGAGTCCCACACCTTCTTCGGATCTTCCTCGAATTCCGTCATCAGATGTTTTGCCACCTCTTCGGATTGCTCTTCGGTTCCGACCACGGGGTTTAATTCCGCCTTGATTCCGGCACGGATCATATGAATGGAGTCGGCGCGCGCCGCCACCTTCACACCCCAGCCGCCGGCGCTTTTTACGAGACGCGGCTCCTCGAGCTCCAGCTCCTCGGGATCGGGCATGACGATGCCATAGCCCTTTTCGTTGACATCTTTCAGTGCGCTCTCCACCTTTTCGTATTCCTTTTTGATTTTGGCAAGGTCGCATACCGTCGCGATCAGGGAGCGGTCGTCCGTGATATCGAGACCGCACAGCTCGCTCATCGTCTGATAGTAGACATCGCTTTCGAGCGGAAGCTCGAAGTCGCCGGTGCCGTCTCCGGCATTGACCGATACGCGCACGATACCGTCTGCGTGATCGAGAGCTTTCTCAATGTCCCCGAGCTTATGTACCTCGTCGGTAAAGGTGTCGATCTTTTCGAGAAGTGCACGGCGGAGCGGGTGATCCGCCTTCAGGATTCCTGTCCACGACGGGAGCGTGAAGGTCAGGGAACGGACAGGGAATTCTCCGAGTACGAGGGAAAGAATCCCACGGATGTCTTCCTTATCGAGAGACGCGCAACTGACGAGTGCGACAGGCACATCGTATTTTTCCTCCAGCTCCGAGGCGAGCGTGTGTGCGCTCTCCGCCTCGGGCGTCGCAGAGTTCAGAATGATCGCAAAGGGCTTTCCGAGCGCCTGCAGCTCGGCGGCGACCCGTTCTTCCGCCGGGACATAGTTTTCCCGCGGGATGTCGCAGATGCTGCCGTCCGTTGTCACAAGCATGCCGATGGTCGAGTGCTCTCCGATGACCTTGCCCGTTCCGATTTCCGCCGCGCGGGAGAAGGGCATTTCTTCCTCCGACCACGGTGTTTTTACCATGCGCATGGCGCCGTCTTCTTCACCGCCGAGCGCACCGTCCACCATGTAACCGACACAGTCGATCATCTTGACATTCAGCTCGGTGTCTTCGCCGACACGGATTCTCACCGATTCGTCGGGGACGAATTTCGGCTCGGTTGTCATCACGGTCTTGCCGCTGGCACTCTGCGGCATCTCGTCCAGTGTGCGCGTTCTGTCATATTCGTTTTCGATGTTCGGCAGAACGACGCTGTCAAGAAAACGGTGAATGAAAGTGGATTTTCCCGTCCTGACGGGACCGACGACACCGATGTAGATGTCCCCGCCCGTCCGTTTGGCTATATCCTGATAAATGGTTTGATCTGCCATAGGTACCTCCGCGGAATGAATTTTTCATTTCATCGTATGCGAAGGCAGTGCACCGTATGCAAAAAAATCCGTGGGCAAAATGCATGCCCACGGATTTTTCGGTGTGTCAGGCACCCGGCAGAATCGAAAGGACAAATTCCGCGACCGATATTAGGAAGAAGATCGGCGTTCCGAGATTGCATACCGAGGCGGCGAAGAGCGTCTTGGCGGGCAGAGGATAGTCTCCCTCCGAGAGGCGGATCCGCTTTTTGTAGAGGAAAAAGAAGATCACACCGAGGATCGCCATGCCGTAGAGAATGACAGAGTAGGAAAGAACGAGAGAGGAGAGTCCGAACATCTCCGAAAGATCCGGATTTTCCATAGCCGTGATTTCTTCGAGACGGCGGATCGCCCGCAGGATCGGGAGTGCCACCACCGAACCGAGGAAATTCGTGATCGCATGCAGGAGGAAAGACCAGCGCATCTTACCCGTCCGTGTGTAAAGATACCCGAGGATCAGCCCGAGAAGGAAGGTGTAGATGAACTGATAGAAGTTTCCGTGCGCGATGCCGAAGAGCGCGGAAGTGAAGAGAATTGCCGCCTTGTCCCCGTAGCCTGCAAGTCTGTCGATAAAGAGTTTGCGGAAGATGAATTCTTCTACGAGCGGTGCAAGCAGGACGACGAGCAGGATGAGGAGCCATGCCGGCGTGGATTCCACCATATCGGTGGTAGAGTCCGCGATTTCGTAACCGAGCAGCCGCTCGAGCAATCCGACAATGATCTGACTGACCACCGAGCCAACGGTGAGAAAAGCGCGCGAAACTAAAAATAAGATAAGAAAATTCGAGGCAGAAAAAGATTTGCGACGGATCGGATATTCCGGCATGCCGCGGACAATCAGCCACAGCACCGGCAGACCGCAAAGGTACATCGGTGCCACCGAGAGCACCCAGGAAAGGCAGATGTTCTCCGACACCGCACCGGTAAGTCCCGTCGCGGTAAGAATCAGACGCAAAAGAAGGATCACCACATAGGAGACCGCGGTGTAGGCGGCAAGGGAGATGGCAATGCGTGAGAAGGTGCGCCGTGCCGCGCGGCGGTCTTCTTTGGTAATGGTGAGGGCGGAAAGGGCGAGTCCTTCGCCGCTGTTTTGTTCTTCCATATAGCTCTCCTTTCGGAACGGATAAAGACAGTATACCATAAAACGCCGATATTTGCAAGAGGAACCCCTTTGGCAAATGCGACAAAAATCGCCCCCGCTTTTTGTGGATTCTTATCGCTCGGAAAATGGCACTTTCCACTTGAAAAAACACCCGGGATATGGTACAATATTGAGGTAGTAAAAAAACGGAGACAGATTTATGTTCAAAGAAGGTTTTGACAACGCGAAATACCTGAAATTACAGTCCGAAAAAATCAAAGAGAGAATTGCTTCCTTCGGCGGGAAACTCTATCTTGAATTTGGCGGAAAGCTCTTCGACGACTTTCACGCCTCCCGCGTCCTGCCCGGCTTTGCCCCGGACAGTAAAATCCGTATGCTTACGGAACTGAAGGACGAGGCGGAAATCATCATCGCCATCAACACGGCGGACATTGAAAAGAATAAAGTGCGCGGCGACCTCGGGATCACCTACGACCTCGATGTTCTCCGCCTGATCGACGCCTTTCGCGCCGCGGGACTCTATGTCGGCTCGGTCGTCATGACGCGCTACCGTGCGAGTGCTGTTGCCGACGCCTTCCGTGCAAAGCTCGAAGGACTCGGAATCCCCGTCTATAAACATTATGCCATTGAGGGCTATCCGTATAACATTCCTCTGATTATTTCGGAAGAAGGCTACGGGAAAAACGAGTATGCCGAGACGACCCGCTCCCTGATCGTTGTGACGGCACCGGGACCCGGCTCGGGAAAGATGGCGACCTGTCTCTCGCAGATCTATCATGAGAGCAAGCGGGGAATTCATTCGGGATACGCAAAGTTCGAGACCTTCCCGGTCTGGAATCTGCCGCTCAACCATCCCGTCAACCTTGCATATGAGGCGGCGACCGCTGATCTTGCCGATGTCAATATGATCGACCCCTTCCATTTGGAAGCATACGGCACACCGACCGTCAATTATAACCGTGATGTCGAGGTCTTTCCCGTTCTGCGTTCCATGCTGACCGGGATTCTCGGTGAGTGTCCGTACAAGTCTCCGACCGACATGGGGGTCAATATGGCGGGCTTCGCCGTTTATGACGACGACGCGGTGCGCGAGGCATCCACACAGGAGATCGTTCGTCGCTATTACAGCGCTCTTTGCAATAAGAGAAAAGGGAATGGTTCCGATGTCGAGATTCATAAGATCGAGCTTCTGATGCAGCAGCTCGGGTGCAAGGCGCAGGAGAAGAGACGGTGCGTCGGCGCCGCCCTTGCGAGAGCGGAGGAGACCGGTGCTCCCGCCGTCGCCATTGAACTGAACGACGGAAGAATCGTCACAGGGAAGACCTCGGGACTTCTCGGTGCCTCCAGTGCCGCACTGCTGAACGCGTTGAAAACGCTTGCGGGAATCGACAAGGAGACCGACATCATCGCACACGAGGTGCTTGAGCCGATTCAGAAGCTGAAGGTTGAAAACCTCGGCAACCATAACCCCCGTCTGCATACGGACGAGGTTCTGATCGCCCTCGCCGTCACTGCGGCAAACAGTGAGATCGCCGCCCGCGCTCTTTCCCACCTTTCGGATCTTCGCTATACAGAGGTACATTCCACCGTCATTCTTTCCCAAGTGGATACGAACACCTTCCGAAAGCTCGGTGTCAACCTTACCTGCGAACCGAAATATCAGACAAAGAAACTGTTTCATAATTAAAAAGGCAGAGCAAAAACCGACCGACAGGCGTATATCGCTTGTCGGTCGGTTTTGTCACAGATAAGAGCGGATGTCGACCGCGAGGCGCTCTTCCGTGTTGATGAGCCGCTTTGCGAGATCGCGGGAGTTGTCGTCCGCCATACTGTAAAGATTAAGATAACGGTGTAAAGACTTGACGCCCATATTGCACCCGTCGGTAATCAGGTCGGCGACGGTCTCGTCTGTCGGCTTTGCCGCCATTTTCATATTGGTCTTCAGCCATGACATGCTTTTCGCCATCGGATTCGGCTCTTTGCCGTCGTCATGCTTTGCGACCAGCATGCGGTCAAGTTCCTCCCGCAGAACCTCGTGATCCTTTTTACATTCGGCGAGCAACCTGCGAAAGCGCTCGTCCTTCACATGTTCAATCACATCGTCGATCGCCCCGACGCCCATCTTGATTCCCGCGTCACATTCGCGCAGGAGTTTTACGGTATCGTTTTCCATCGGTAAAACACTCCTTTCACGGAAAGTATACCCATTCCGAAGAAAAGAATACGGAAGAATACCGTTTGGATTTTTGTAATTTTTCATGCGCCTTCCGTTTTCAAACTTTTTCCGTTTTATTTTGCCGAAATCTCTTGACAAAAGAACAAAAATCAAGTATAATAGGAATGTTCACAGGGGTATAGCTCAGTTGGTAGAGTACTGGTCTCCAAAACCATGGGTCGTGGGTTCGAGTCCTTCTGCCCCTGCCATGTTGTGTGGTCAAAATCGATCCGCACGAGAAAACAAGAGAAAACGGGAGATTTCGAGAGATTTCTCCCGTTTTTTCGTCCCCGCTTTTTTTCGGAAAAATACCGATCTATTTTGCGATTTTTTCCGACCGCAAGGATCTGAACCCGCGAAAACGGGATTTTCTAAAAAAAGCGAAACCGAATTGAACAGCCGAAAGGACTTGAACCCCCGAAACGGTTCCAACCCTTTCGGCT
>CALAFS010000156.1 GCA_937892405.1 uncultured Clostridia bacterium | reverse complement strand
TCGTTTCCGCCTCGCTCCAGAGCATTATCCGTGACTACTTCACCGAGACCGGTTCTCTTGCCGGCTTTGAGGACAGAGTCGCCATTCACATTAACGACACGCACCCCGCTCTCTGTATTCCCGAGCTGATGAGAATCCTCATGGACATCTACTCTTACAGCTGGGAGAGCGCGTGGGGCATCGTCGTGAAGACGGTCTCCTACACGAACCACACCGTCCTTCCCGAGGCACTGGAATGTTGGAGAGAAGACCTCTTCCGCATGAAACTGCCCAGAATTTACGCCATAGTTTGCGAAATTAACCGCAGATTTACCGCCGACCTCTGGAATCTCTATCCCGGTGACTGGGACAGAATTTCCCGTATGGCGATCGTTGCCTACAATCAGGTGCGCATGGCGAATCTCTCGGTCGTCGGCTCCCATACCGTTAACGGCGTGTCGAAGCTGCACAGCGAAATCCTGAAAAAAACCATCTTCCACGATTTCTATAAGATGACGCCGTGGAAATTTACGAATGTTACCAACGGCGTGGTACACCGCCGCTGGCTCAATCTCTCGAACCCCGCGCTCTGCGATCTCCTCGACGAGCTGATCGGCACCGACTATCGCGAGGATGCGCTTCATCTTTCCAAGCTTGAGAAGTTCCGTGAAGATCCCGCGGTGCTTTCGCGCATAGGCGAGGTCAAGCGGAGCAATAAAGAGCGCTTTGCCCATTACGCTTATGAGCGCTCGGGCGTCCGCATTGATCCCGATTCTATCTTTGATGTGCAGATCAAGCGCATGCACGAATATAAGCGCCAACTCCTGAATGTCATGAAGATCATGGAGCTTGCCGATGAACTGCATAACAATCCTCACGTCGACATTCCGCCGCAGACCTTTATCTTCGGATGCAAGGCGGCGCCCGGCTACGCGATGGCGAAGAAGTTCATCAAACTGATCTGGTTCCTCGCGAGAGAGCTGGAGCGCGATCCCGTCACAAAGGATAAACTCAAGGTCGTCTTCATGGAGGAATACAATGTCTCCCTCGCGGAGATTCTGATTCCTTCGGCGGACATCTCCGAGCAGATCTCCCTCGCCGGAAAAGAGGCGAGCGGTACCGGTTGCATGAAGCTGATGATGAACGGTGCCGTCACCATGGGAACCCTTGACGGTGCGAATGTCGAAATTCTCGACGCTGTCGGAAAAGACAATATCTATATCTTCGGTCTGAACGCACACGAGGTGGAAGAACTCTGGCGCAACGGTTATGTCGCGAGAGAGTATTATCACGATTCCGAGCGGATCCGCCGTGTCATCGACCGCTTCTCTTCGCCGATCGGCGGGCAGGATTTCTCGCATATCGCGTCCTACCTTGTCAACGGCGGTTACGGCGTCGCCGATCCTTTCATGTGCCTTGCCGACTTTGATTCGTATATGAACACCTATCACGAGGCAATGCGCGATTACGCCGACCGCGACGCGTGGTGTCGCATGTCGCTCATGAATACCGCGACCTCGGGCACCTTCTCTTCGGATAACAGTATCCGCAAGTATGCCGACGAGATCTGGCACATGACCCCCATCAATAAAATCAAATAATCAACCTGCAGGGAAGAAAGGAGACCTACGGAAATGACGGAACTTCGCGTGAATAAAGAATCGGTTCTCTCGTGCTCTGCGGTGCTCTCCTATCTTCACGGAGAGCGGGAGCGCCGCCGCAGCGCCTATGAACAAAAGGAGACGGGGGCACTTCGCCTTCGTGTCCCGCGCGCCCTCGGCGTCACTTCCGCTTCTTTCTCCTTTTTTACCGAAAACGGACAAAAGACGGTTGCCGTGACCGATGCCGTGTGGACAGGCACCCGTGATGCCGACGATCTCTATGAGACTTCGCTTCCTAAGCTCCCGGTGGGACTGTATTTTTTCCGCATCTCGTGTGAGAGCGTGATCGGCACGGTTTATGCCTATCGCGTCGGAGATACGGTACATTTTTGTGAGGACGGGAGCACACTGCCCTCCTTTCAGATTTCTTTCAGTGCTTTTGCCGCCCCCGCACCGCGGGAGAATTTCGGCGGCGTCATCTACCATGTGTTTGTCGACCGCTTTGCCAAAGGCTCGCGTAAGGTTCCTCTCCGCGCCGATGCAAAGCTGAATCCGGATTGGGATCACGGCATCCCCGAGTATCCGCCCTATCCGGGCGCTCATCTTGAAAACAATGTCTTTTTCGGCGGTACGCTTGACGGCATCACCGAAAAGCTCGATTATATCGCCTCTCTCGGTACGAGCATGATCTACCTTTCACCGATCTTTGAGGCATATTCCAATCATAAGTACGATACCGGCGACTACCTGAAGGTGGACGAAATGTTCGGCGGCGATGAGGCACTTCGCCGTCTGATCGCCGAGGCAAAAGCGCGGGGGATCGGTATTCTACTCGACGGTGTCTTCAACCACACCGGTGCGGACAGCGTTTATTTTAACAAAAAGGGAAGATATCCGACGCTCGGCGCCTGGCAGTCAAAAGATTCTCCTTACTATGACTGGTATGACTTTCAGCATTTTCCCGATCGCTATACTGCGTGGTGGGGAATTCCGATTCTTCCGAGGATTCATCCAGACCGTCCCTCCTGCCGCCGTTTTTTCACCGGCGATGGGGGCGTGATCCCGCATTATGCCGCTCTCGGCGTCGCGGGTTTCCGCCTCGATGTGGCGGATGAACTGTCGGACGATTTTATCGCCGATATCAAAAAGACCCTCACAAAGCAAAATCCCGCCGCCACGCTTTACGGCGAAGTCTGGGAGGACGCGTCCAACAAGATCGCCTACGATGCCAGAAAACGGTATTATCTCGGCGAAGAGCTTGACGGCGTGATGAATTATCCCTTGCGCACCGGTCTGATTTCCTATATCAAAGAGGGGAAGACCGACGCGTTGTCCTATGCTCTCCTGACCGTGACGGCGAACGCGCCGAAGCGGATTGCCGACGCACAGATGAATCTGCTCGGCACCCACGATACCGAGCGTGTCCTGACAGTTCTCGGCGGGGTAGAGGGCGACGGACTTCCGAATGAGGAGCTTGCCACCCTGCGCATGAGCACGGAACAGCGCGACATCGCGCGTGAGCGCCTGAAGATGGCATACACCGCTCTTGCGACCCTGCCGGGGATTCCGACCGTTTATTACGGAGATGAGGCGGGGCTGGAAGGGTATCACGATCCCTTCAACCGTATGCCGTTCCCGTGGGGGCGGGAGGACGGAGAACTTCTTGCGCATTATCGAACTCTCGGTGCCATTCGCCATAAATACGCGGTCTATCGCGAAGGGGAGCTTGTCCTTTTACACCTTGATGAAAAACTTCTCGTTTTTGCCCGTATCGGGCAGGGCGGCGTCTTTCTCACCGCAGTCAATCGTTCGGACATGCCCCGCGTGTTTTCCTTTTCGAAAAAAGGACGAGAGCTTTTCAGCGATACGCGGATCGAGAATTTTACGCTCGCTCCCCGTTCGTCCTGCATTTTCAAATTCCGTGATCTTACCGAATTTGAAATATCCGACATATAATTCAAAGCAGAAAGAATAATAGGACAAGATGATGTATACACTGATCGGCATGCCCGGCGTCGGAAAGAGCTGTATGGCGCGTGCCGTAGCGTCAAAACTGAAGATGCGCGCCCTCGACGGCGACCGCCTCATTGTCAAGAAGATGGGAATGCCCCTGTGGCAGATCATTGAGATTTACGGACTGGACAGCTTCAAGAAGATCGAAGAAGAAACGCTTCTTTCGGTCTCGGGCGATCGTCTTATTCTCGCTACCGGCGGCAGTGCGGTGTATTATCCGAAGGTGATGGAGCATTGTCGCGCCGTCGGCAAAACCATTTATCTTTACGCGTCTCTTCCCGTGATCCTCGAGCGCCTCGGCGATTTTTCAAAGCGAGGGATTGCCCTGCGCCCGGGACAAACCATCGAAGATCTTTATAAAGAGCGTACGGCGCTTTATGAAACCTATGCGGATTTCACCGTTTCCTGCGACGGTGCCGCTTATACGAAATATCAGGCAGAGGTTATGCGGGTCATTACAAATGCAGAGCGTACCGCTTTTGCACTTTCAAGGTAAAAATCACGCGGTCGCGGAAATTCTTCCGCGACCGCGCTTTCTGTTCCATTGGAACGAAACTCTCATATTCCGCCTGCGATGATGTCGCAGAGCGCATCGGCGAATCCGTCGATCTCCCGCTCGGTATTCATCACCGAAAGGCTGGCGCGGACGGCACCGGTTTCTGTCGTTCCGAATTTCCGATGTGCCGCCGGCGCGCAGTGAAGACCGCTCCGTGTGCAGATTCCGCGCCTGTCAAGCGCGTCGGCGATTTTCGAGGACGGACAGTCGCCGTAAGTGAAGGAAATCACACCGCTGTCCGAGCGGGCGAGGGGACGGATCCCGGCAATGGATGTCAGTCTGTCGTACAGTCTTTCCGAGTAGGAAGAGAGCCTTTCGCGGATCTCCTTCATGCCGATTTTTTTCAGGTAGCGGATTCCGCTTCCAAGTGTTACAATGGCGGGCGTCGGCAATGTGCCCGCTTCATAGCGATCGGGCAGATAATCGGGCATTTCGGGGCTTTCGGAGTCACTGCCGCTTCCCCCTTCGATAAAGCTGTCACGCACCTTTTCATCGCAGAATACGGCGAAGCCGCAACCCTGAATCCCGAAGAGTCCCTTGTGACCGGGCGCGCAGAGAATGTCGCACGGCGTCTTCCGAAGGTTGATCTCCTCATGCCCGATTGCCTGCGAGGCATCGACAATCAGACGGATTCCTGGGTGACGCCCGCGGATCTCGGAAAGAACATCGAGCGGCACGCGCTCCCCGCTGACATTACCGCACAGGGTGGAGACAATTACAGATGTGTCATCACGCAGGACGGATTCCATGTTTTCCGCAAGGTTCCCGTCAGTCCTGAAAACGGAGATCCTTACCCCGTCGGTACGCCGCAGTTTTTCGAGAGGACGCATGACCGCGTTATGTTCCATATCCGAGACAATCACATGCGCCCCGTGGGGAACGGTCGTCTTGATCGCGAGATTCAGCGCATAGGTTGCATTTTCGGTGAAGACGATATTTTCCGGCTTCGGAAAAGAGAGAAGAGACGCGACCTCTTCGCGCGTGCGGTAGATTTCCTCCGCCGCACGCAGAGAGAGTCGGTGGGAGCTGCGTCCGGGATTTCCGCAGTACCTTCCGACGCAGACCGAAAGGTCGTGTAAAACAGAGGCGGGTTTCGGGAAGGTAGTCGCCGCGTTGTCAAGATAGATCATGTCGCTATCCTTCACGATATACTTCGTAGGAAATTCCGTTTTTTCTGAGTTCCGCGGAAACGCCGTAAAAGTCCGGGGTGGAGAACTCAATCCCGTACTGACACCCATGCGCGGTTTTTGCGGCGTCCGTTTTTACGAGCCTTGACCGAATTCCTGCGCGCGCGAGAAGCTTTCGCGCTTTGACGGCGAGAGTCACCGAACCTACCGTAAAGACAGAGGTATTCAAGTCTGAAACTCCTTCCTCGGGACACCCCTTTGAAAAACCGTATGGGCGCCCTATTTTCAGTGTATGGAAAAAGGGAAGAAACGGTGTCCCGCACGGCAATAAAAACACTGGGAAGGGGACAAAAGTTTCCCTCCTTCGACCGTTTACACAAAAATTTGTTTCCCGAGCGGAAAATATCAAAAAACACTGGACAAACCGCCCGAAATGTGGTATACTTACTTATTATTTGAAAAGTATACAGGGAAAGACGATGATCAAAGTATATACGCCGTCCGATCGCTTCGGATCGAATATGTACCTCGTTTCTTCGGGCGGCGCCACGGTGTTGGTTGACCCGTCGACACCGCCCGATGCGGTGCGCGCCGATTTTTTCGGCGACCTGCCATCGGTTGACGCGATTCTTCTGACACACGCACATTTTGATCACATGCTGGAGCTTGACACATGGGCAAAGATCACGGGTGCCGAAGTCTGTATCGGACAGGAAGACGCTGCGGCGCTCTCCGATCCCGTGCGGAATGTCTACCGCCTCTTCACCGGAGAGGATCGCGGCTATACAGGCGCTTATCGTACCGTGAAGGACGAGGATGTCCTCCGCTTCGCCTCTCTTGAGATCCGCGTTCTGGCGACGCCGGGACATACGCCGGGGAGTGTCACTTACCTGATCGGCGATGCCGCCTTTTCGGGCGATCTCGTCTTTGACGGCGGAGGTTACGGACGGTGTGATCTTCCGGGCGGAAATCTTCAGACACTCTTTGCCTCCATTGCCCGCCTCGCAGGGCACACGGAGATTCTGACCCTGTATCCGGGACACGGCAATTCTTTTTCCCCGCGGCATCTTGCCGCTCAATTTCGATCGTAGGAGAACACGAAGATGGAAGAAATCAAAAACAACTTTATCCATGACATCATTGATGAGGATCTGAAAAAGAACCCCGATCTGAAAGTTCACACCCGCTTCCCGCCGGAACCGAACGGATATCTGCATATCGGCTCGGCAAAGGCAATCTGGATCAACGCCATGACGGCGAAAAAGGACGGCGGACTCTTTAACCTCCGTTACGACGACACCAACCCCACAAAAGAAGACAACGAATATGTCGAGAGCATCTATCAGGATCTTCTCTGGCTCGGTTGCGAACCGACCGGCGGCGTTTTCTACGGCTCGGACTATTTTGATAAGTGCTATGAATACGCGGTCAAACTCATCAAGGACGGAAAGGCGTATGTCTGCGATCTTACCGCCGACGAGATGCGCGAGTACCGCGGCACCCTGACCGAACCGGGAAAGAACAGCCCCTACCGCGACCGCACCGTGGAAGAGAATCTCGACCTTTTCGAGCGTATGAAGAACGGGGAATTTCCCGACGGTGCAAAGACTCTGCGTGCGAAGATCGACATGGCGTCGCCGAACATCAATCTGCGCGATCCCGCCATTTATCGTATCGTCCATACCGCACACCACAGACAGGGGAACAAATGGTGCATCTATCCGCTCTATGATTTTGCCCACCCGATTCAGGACGCGACCGAGGGGATCACACATTCCCTTTGCTCGATCGAGTTTGAAAACCACAGACCCCTTTACGATTGGGTCATCAACAATATCGGCTTTGAGAAAAAACCGCACCAGTGGGAGTTTGCCCGCCTCAATGTGACACACACCGTCATGTCGAAGCGCTATCTTCGTCAGCTTGTGGAGACGGGGCTTGTCGACGGTTGGGACGACCCGAGAATGCCTACGCTCTGCGGACTCAGAAGACGCGGCTACACGCCCTCCGCCATCTTTGATTTTGTCGCCCGTGCCGGCGTTGCAAAGGCGTACAGCGTCGTGGATTACGAGCTTCTCGAGCATTGTATCCGCGAGGAGCTGAACGATACGGCACCCCGCCGCATCGCCGTGTTGCATCCGATCAAGGTCGTTATCACGAACTATCCCGAGGATAAGGAAGAATCCTTCGAGGTACCGAACCACCCGCAGCACCCCGAGATGGGAACACGTAAACTTCCCTTTACGAGAGAGCTTTATATCGACGCCGACGACTTTGCCGAGGTTCCGCCTCCGAAGTTCTTCCGACTGAAGCCGGACGGCGAGGTGCGCCTGATGGGCTCATATATCATCAAGTGCAACGAAATCCTGAAAAACGAAGACGGAACGGTCAAAGAGCTTCATTGTACCGCAGATCTCGAGACAGGGAACGGGAATCCGATCGACGGCAGAAAAATCAAAGGAACCATTCATTGGGTTTCCGCGAAATATGCGATCGACACCACCGTCATGCTCTATGACTTCCTCTTCACTATCGAGAATGTCGCAGATATTCCCGAAGGCAAGACCTTTGACGATTATCTGAACCTCCATTCGGTGGAAAAGCTCGAGCATGTCAAGGCAGAACCCGCTCTCGCGGAGGCGAAGCCGTCGGATAAATTCCAGTTTGTCCGTACCGGTTACTTTGTCAAGGATACGAAATACGAGAATGTGTTCAATCGCGTTGTCGGCCTGAAGGACAGCTATCCGAAGACGAACGGCTGACGATGAAACTCTCAGCTTTGCGGGACAGCCTGCTTTTCTATCTCGGCGTTCCGCGGTGCGTCGGTTGCGGGGAATTTCTCGACCGCCGCGACCGCGTCTTCTGTCCCGATTGCCGTATGATTTACGACAATGCGAAGATGAGGAACTGCTCACGCTGCGCGAAGATTCTCGCGCGGTGCACCTGCCCGAACGAATATCTCGACGCTCACTATATCCATTCGTTGATAAAAGTCACAAGATATATTCACGATCCCGCTCTGCCGCAGAATCGCCTGCTCTACGCATTGAAACAGGAAAACCGTCGCGATGTCGTTGACTTCATGGCGGAGGAATTATCCGATGCCATTACCGCCGGCACGGAACATACGGGGGAATATCTTGTTACCTATGTTCCGAGGCGACGCGCTTCCGTTGTGAAATACGGTTTCGATCACGCGAAGAAACTGGCGCACCGCGTCGCCGGTTTACTCGGTGCCGAGTTTGTACCTCTTCTTCGTTCCGATGCGAAAAGTGCACAGAAAAGTAAAACGGGGCGAAATGCGAGAGTCGAAAACGCTGTGATGCACCCGATCGGGAATCCCGATCTTCACGGAAAGAAGATTCTTCTGATCGACGATATCGTGACGACGGGTGCCTCCATGGCAAATGCCGCGACAATCCTGCGCGGATGCGGTGCGAAGAGCATCGTCGGCGCTTCCTTTGCTATCGCGTATCTTGATCCCTATATTCCGTTTGAAAAACATTAGATTCTCTATGAAGGAGATAACCAGAATGAAACAGTATACCAAAGCCGAATTTGAAAGTTTTCCGCATGATGAAAAAGATGTATTGACGGAATCTCTCCAGTTCTCCTCACCCCTCGGGACGCAGGACGATCCGAGCGATACCGACGGGTCGGGTTATGCCGGATTCGTTGAAAAGAATTCTTAATGAAAAGACGGGCACCTTCAAGGTCGATGACTTTGCAGGTGCCCGTTTGCGCTATGATACAAACGCAGAGAAGGGGAAAAACTCATGATGTTCTGGGACAGAGTCGCGGGTGTCTATGACATCTTCGCGAAGATCATCAACCGAAAGACACATAAAAAACTGTGCACCGTGGTAAAAGAATTGATCTCGCCGACCGATGAGGTGCTGGAGTGCGCCTGCGGCACAGGACTACTCACCGGTGTGATCGCAGAGAAGTGCAAAAGACTTTTGGCAACCGATTTTTCACTCAGAATGTTGCAAAAGGCAAAAAAGAAATACAGAAAGTGCGAGAACATTGAATTCCGACAGGGGAATATTCTTTCGATCGACTGTCCGGACGAGAGCTTCGACACCGTGGTCGCCGCCAATGTCATACATCTCCTCGACGAACCGTATCGGGCTCTCGCGGAGCTTGATCGCGTCTGCAAACACGGAGGCAAAATCATTGTCCCC
>CALAFS010000155.1 GCA_937892405.1 uncultured Clostridia bacterium | reverse complement strand
GGTGCCCCGATTTTTGGGGCACCCTGTTTTTTACGGTTTTACGATCGCTTTGGCGAAAAAGCCAAAAACGACGAAGCAAATCTCAAAAAGGGGCAAAGAAAGGGATCCGACGGTATTCTTATGATTGCACCTTCGCAGACCGACGATATTCTCTCGGGGTCACCCCCGTTATTTTTTTGAAAATGCGGTTAAAGTTCGCGCTGTTATTGAATCCGCTTTTTGCCGCCACGGTCAAAATGTTCTCGCTGCTGCCTGCGAGCAATGCAAGGGCTTTATCAATCCGTTTGATGTTGATATAATCCCACACCGTCATGTTATAAGTGGACTTGAACAAATGCATGAAACGGAACTTGGATAAAAAAGCCGCCTCGGCAATGGCGTCAAGAGAAATATCATGACAATAATTTTCGTTGATATAAGCGATTGCTTTTTGCAAGCTTTCGATATTATAGGTTGCCCCGGAAGTTCCATCGGATTCAGCGTAACGGTAATACCTGAAAATGCTTATAAGTACCGATATGACTTTATTCCTTGTTTCCGTGCGATAACACGACCTCTTCTCTTCGCACTCCTGCCTTATGTCATAAAAAAGCTGCCGTATCGCGTCCGTATGGGGATTGTCTCTTGTCAGCATGTTGTGAAACTCTGCCGTGCGGTGCAGAAAAATATTCATAAACAGCGTATCTTTCGGATTGTCGGAGGTGTAAATGAATGCGGGGGCAAACTGAATATTGAGAATCCGAAAACATTCCTGCTCGTCGTATTCTATATCGGTGATGTAATGATACTCGTTCGTCGAAAACAGAAAGATATCGCCCTTTTCAAAGCTGTATTCCCCCGAGGTGGTACTGTAAACACCTTTACCGGATAAAATAAGCGAAATTTCAAACTCCGTATGCCGGTGCATTCTTTTTTGCCTCTTCATTGCCGGAGGCGCGGAGGTATAGATCTTGAAAATCGGGTTTCCGTAATTATCGGTAAAGGTATCTATGAACCGTTTCATTGTATTTCTCCCATGACAGCAACATTGTTTGCAAAAAAAGCAACATCGTTATTGCACTCGGCACGGTAAAATAGTATAGTATAAGTAAGAATTTTGGCGGATATCCCGGTTTTCCGGCAAAAATCAAGCCAAAAGCCGCTTTGCGAAAGGGTAACAATATTGTAAATGTTATGATTATTATATCATAAAAACGATTTTATTGTCAAGCCGGTCGCATCGGAGATTGCCGCAAATCACGGCTTTCAAACAAAAAGCAAGGAGAATTCCATGACTGCAAGCGAACTGAAAATCACAGATCTGAGGGTTGCCGATATCGACGGACTTCCCAAACACATGATTTTATTAAAAATCTATACCAACGCCGGAATTGTCGGTTACGGAGAAGTGCGGGATGCGTCAAGCGCCACTTATGCCAAAATGCTGAAATCGAGAATCATAGGTGAAAATCCGCTGAATGTGGAAAAGATATTTCACAGAATCCGGCAGTTCGGCGGGCACTCGCGTCAGGGCGGTGGCGTCTCGGGGATTGAAATCGCCCTTTGGGATATCGTCGGTAAATTCTACGGCGTCCCGGTATATCAGCTGCTCGGCGGCAAATGGCGCGACGAGGTGCGTATTTACTGCGATACCGATGTCGACGGTAAGCATACGGGAACGGACATGGGCAAGGCGTTAAAAAAGCGGATGGAGCAAGGGTTCACTTTCCTTAAAATGGATTTGGGAATAGAACTTTTGTATGATGTGCCGGGGACTCTGAACGCGCCGCTCGGAATGATAGAAGATTTCAAAAAATACAATATGAAAGCCATCTGTCATCAATCGGGCTCGATAGACAAGTCGCTGATGTTCGGAAAGAATTATCAGATTTTCACGATTCCGCACTACGCCACGGGCATCCACATCACGGAAAAAGGGCTGGATTATCTCGAAGACTATGTAAAACAGGTAAGAGATGTGATCGGCTATGAAGTTCCGCTCGCGATTGACCACTTCGGTCATGTTGCCATCGAAGACGCGATCAGATTTGCAGAGCGCCTGGAAAAATACAATATCGCCTGGATGGAAGATCTGACCCCCTGGCAGAATGTGAAGGATATTAAGAAGTTCGCGGACAATTCCCGCGTGCCGATCTGCACGGGCGAGGATATTTTCCTTGCCGAAAACTTTGAGTCCGTCATGCAGGCGGGAATCAATGTGGTTCATCCCGATCTGCTCACGGTCGGCGGTATTTCCGAAATGAAAAAAGTCGGCGAGCTGTGCGAAAAATACGCGGTTGCGCTCGCGATACATATGGCGGAAAGCCCCATCGCGTTTATGGCGGCGGTACATACGGCGGCGGCGCTCAAAGATGTGCTGGCGATAGAATTCCATTCCGTCGATCACCCCGAGTGGTTCGACCTGGTAACCCCCGCGATTCAACTTGAAAACGGATTTTTGAAAGTGCCCGACACGCCGGGGCTCGGCATAGAAAGTCTGAACGAAGAGCTTATCGAAAAGTTCAGAAAAGCCGATTGCGACGAGCCGTGGAGCGACACCTCCTCATGGGATAAAGAATGGTCCAACGACCGCGAATGGTCGTAATTCTTACGCTGCATAACACCAATTCGTAAAGAAGAAAGGCAATCCAATGGCATACGATATAAACGAACTCCTGATAACGAACGAGGAAACAGACAGCCGTATACAGGACGGCATCGAGAAAAACCGCAAAGGCGATTTTTCTCTGAAAACGCCCTTCGCCCCGGGCGAAAAAGTACATGTAAAACTGAAAAATCACAAATTCCGCTTCGGTTGCAACATGTTTATGCTCGACGAAATTCCCGATGACAAGCATAAAAACGAACTTTACAAGGAAAAACTTGCCGCGCTTTTCAATATGGCAACGGTGCCGTTTTACTGGGATGCTACCGAGCCCGAAGAAGGACATACGAGATACGGCAAAGATTCCGAAAAAATCTATCGCCGTCCCCCGGCGGGTCTCTGTGTAGAGTTTTGCGAAAAGCACGGCATCGAGCCGCGCGAGCACGCGCTTTGCTACGATCATTTCTTCCCGGGGTGGCTTCGCGGCAAAAGCGACGATGTGGTAAAGGCACATCTCGAAAAGCGTATGCAGGAAATTACAAAGAGGTACGCGGAGAAAATCCCTACCATAGAAGTAACGAACGAAATGTTCTGGCAGGACGGTTGGGTGACGGACTTTTATCTCGCGCCCGACTTTATGGAATGGTGCTATAAGAAGGCGGCGGAATACTTCCCGAATAACGAGCTATGCATCAATGAGTGGTGTGCGATTTGGGAAGCCCGCGCCTGTGCTTACGACGCATATTATATGATGATAGAGAATCTTCTCATGAAGGGGTGTCGTATCGACGCGATCGGCGCGCAGTATCACATGTTCCACCGTGCCGAGAAATATTTCGACAGTACGCGCTTATATTACAATTTGCCGCATCTTTTCAAAACGCTGGACAATTACGCACGCTTCCAAAAGCCGATTGAAATCACCGAGGTTACCGTCCCCGCATTTACGGAGGATGGCGCGGATGAAATGTCGCAGGCAGATGTGCTCGAGCGGCTGTATTCCCTGTGGTTCTCTCACAAGAATGTGTCGCAGATCGTCTATTGGAATCTGGCGGACGGATATGCGGCTTTCACCACTCCCGGCAACATGACGGAGGGCGAAAATTATTATCGCGGCGGACTTTTAAGATTCGATATGAGTGAGAAACCCGCGTATCGGCGGCTGTATCATCTCATCAAAGAGGTATGGGCGACCGATGAGGAATGTGCGGTCGGGGCAGACGGAGAGGTGAGCTTCCGCGGCTTCTACGGAGAATACGAGGTTACGGCAGGCGGCAAAACATACAAAGTCAATTTCGACACGGACGGTAAGAAAGTGATATTATGAAAACGGCATTGATTACGGGTTCTACGCAAGGCATCGGCAAAGCGATCGCCGAAAGGCTTGTCAAAGACGGATGGCATGTGATCGTTCACTGCTCGTCCGATACAGAAAAAGCCGAGCGCATAAAAGACGAAATCGGCGCGTATCGGACAGTCGTCGGAGATCTGTCGGATATGCGGCAGGTCGCAAAGATGAGAGAGAAAACGGGTGCTGTCGATGTGCTGGTGCTCAACGCGAGCGTTCAGTATAAGCAAAAATGGCTTGATATCGGGGACGCGGAAATCGAAACACAATTCGGCGTCAATGTGGTCTCCACACTGAAGCTGATGCAGGCGTATTATCCCGACATGAAACAGAAGGGATTCGGCAGAATCATTACGATAGGCAGTGTCAACCAGCACCGCCGCCACCCGGAGCTTTCGTTTTATGCGGCGACGAAATGCGCGGTGATGAGCCTCGTTGAGAATGTGGCGAAAGAAGTCGCGCCGTTCGGCGTTACGGTAAACAATGTTGCCCCGGGCGCGATTGCTACGCCGAGGAACGCGGCTGTGTATCATGACGAAGCCGCACGAAAAAAAGTGGAAGAGGCGATTCCCGTCGGCAGGTTCGGAACGCCGGAGGAATGTGCCGGTATCGTGGCATTCCTCGCAAGCGAAGACAGCTCTTACATTAGCGGTGCGGACATCAGGGTCGACGGCGGTATGAGCTTATGAATTTTGAAGAAACGCGGGATTTCACAGCAGGAGAAAAACAATCATGATTCGATTCAATTCAAAAGAAGATATCATCGCCCTGACGCCGCAGTGGAAAGGCGAGCGCTTCCCCGACGGCAGACCGAAGGTGGCGGATAAATATCTGAAAAAAATGCGCAAGATGACCTTGGAAGAGCTTTGGAAGCCCATTTTTGTCAAGGGATATGAAAGCCAGTTTGAAGGTGATCTGAAAGCACTGCACGACGACGGAAGAATTCTGATCGGCAGGGCGGTAACGGCGACCTTCGTTCCCACGCGTCCCGATTTGCACGAGACGATGTTTGCGGTCGGCGCGGAAGAGGGCAGAAAAGGCAACTACAATCAGTGGGTGATCGACAGTCTTACCGAGGGCGATGTGGTAGTCGTCGATATGTACGACAAAATCTACAAAGGCACATTCCTCGGCGGAAATCTTACCACGGCGATCAGAACCAAAACGAAAACGGGCGGCGGTGTTATCTTTGGCGGTATCCGGGATACACAGCAGATGAAAGCCGTCGAAGGCGTCCAGGTATATTATCGCGGGATAGACCCCACGCCCATACGCGACTTTATCATGAAAGATTTTAACGGTATCACGCGCATCGGCAAAGCAACGGTTTTGCCGGGTGATATTGTCTACGGAGCGGGTGGCGGCGTGTTGTTTATCCCCTCTCATCTGGTCGCGGAAGTGGTAGACGGCGCGGCGAAAACGCATGTAAAAGACGATTTCGGCTTTGAGATGATCGCACAAAACAAATTCACCACGGCGCAAATCGACAGAGCGACCTGGACGGAAGAAATGCTCGACATGCTGACCGAATGGATCAAAACCGATCCGCGCGGCGAAAAATATCGCGATCTCGATTGGTCGCCCGAATATGAGGCGGCGAGAAACGGAGATCCGAACGACACGCAGACAATGCTTTGATAAGTTTCGATGAGTTTTGATGAAAAGTATGATCCGATGAGGAGAGCGCCCCGAAAAATCGGGGCGCTCTCCGTATACGGAAGAAAAAACGGAAAAACTTTCTTTTTCCCCTTGTATTTTCCCTTCGGTTGTGCTATACTGATACCAACATTTCAAAGCAGAGTAGGGTCACGAGCGTGAGTGCCGCGCGGACGGGGAGTTGCCGCACGGACGAATTGGGGAAAGCAGATCTGCGCCCCTGCGGTTCGTCACCCGCATCCCGCTGTTTACCGGTGGCAACAGAATAACAGCCGACGCAAAGCGCCGGTCTTTTCCTCCGTGAACAGAGATGAATCTGTCGAAACGGAGGTATTTTTATGTCAAAAACAAAACGCACTCTTCCCCTCTTCCCCATTGTCTTCACCGCCGTGATGGTCGCGGCAAGCGTCATTCTCTGTCGCTTTCTCGGTTTCTCACCGTCAAACTCGACGGTACGGTTCGACCTCGGATTCCTGCCGCTCGCCGTGGTGGGCGAGCTGTACGGCTTCCCTTACAGCGGGATCGGTTATCTGCTCGCGGACATCATCGGTTCTCTGCTCCACGGCTATGCGCCGAATCCGTACATCAGCGCGTGCAAGCTGTTAACCGGTATCATCATGGGCGTCGGCTTTCACAAAAAGAAGGTCACCCTGCTCCGCTCCTTCGTCGTCTTCACAATCAATGCCGTCATCGTGGGCGTCGGCCTGATGCCGCCGATCTTTATCTTTATGTACGCATATGAGCCAGGCTTCGCCTATGCGACGCGGGCGATCAACGCGGCTGTGACAATCCCCGTGCGGGTCTTCACCTTCTATTTTCTTTGGAAAGCGTGCGGCAAAATGCTAACAGAAATGAAAGAAAGACAACAGAACTTTACAAACAAAAAGAAAAATAAAAGTTCGGCAGACTTTTCGGCATATGCCAACAGCTTTCAGGCAGTGACGATCCCCGGGTTATCCCGTATCAAGGCTCTGCTCGACGCGCTCGGAAATCCAGAGAATTCCCTTCGCTTTATCCACATCGCGGGGACGAACGGCAAGGGATCGGTCGCGGCGGACATCGCGTCGATTCTGACCGCTGCGGGGTATCGCGTCGGCAAGTACACTTCGCCGAACCTCTTACGCGTGAACGAGCGCATTTCGGTCGCGAGCGAAGACATTCCGGACGGCGCGCTCGACGCGCTCCTCGAGCGGATCCGTCCGCTCGCCGACAAGATCCGCGAGGAGGGCGGGATCCCGCCGACGCAGTTTGAGATCTGGACCGCCGCGGCGTTCGTCTATTTCAAGGAAGAAAGCTGTGACTATGTGGTGCTGGAGGTCGGGCTCGGCGGCGAGTTCGACGCGACGAATGTGATCCCGCAAAATGAGATTGCCGTGATTACCCGTCTCGGCATGGATCACATGCAATACCTCGGCAACACGCTCTCCGACATAGCACGGGCGAAGTGCGGAATTCTGAAAACAGACTCCGCGACGCACCGTCTCATCACGCCGGCGCAGGAGCCGGAAGCAATGGCGGTGATCCGCGCGGCATGTGAGGAAAAAGGCATCGCGCTGACGGTTCCCGCCCCGGTTTCCGAAGGTGCCGAAGGGTATCTCGAGCGCTTCTCGGTCGGGAAATATCAGCACCTTCTGACCGGAATCCCCGGCTATCATCAGATCGAAAATGCGGCGCTCGCCGTCATGGCATGCGACGCGCTCGGGATCGGTGAGGATGCGATCCGACAAGGGATCGCCGCGGCGAAGAATCCCGCGCGCTTTGAAATTCTGCGCGAGAATCCGACGGTCATCTATGACGGCGGGCATAATGAGAACGGAATCCGTGCCCTGACCGCATCCCTTGACCGCTACTTCCCCGGAGAGAAGAAATCGGTGATCTTCGCCTGCATGGCGGACAAAGCGACCGATGTTTCTCTCTCCCTGCTTTCGGAGGGAACAGAGGCGTTCTTCTTCACCGAGGTGAAAGACAATCCGCGCGCGCTCCATGCGGAAGATCTCGCGGCACGGGCGGCGGCGCTCGGCATTTCCGGCACCGTATGCAAGAATGTCGGCGATGCATACGAGGCGGCGGTCGCCGCAGGACGGTTGACCGTGATCTGCGGCTCTCTCTACCTGTACGAAGACCTGATGCACTACTTTGAGAAAACAAAAAAGAGATAAAAAGGAGAAACGCTATGCCCTTCATTGAAACAAAAACCAACACGCACATTTCGGAAGACGCCGAGGCGGCGCTCCGCAAAAAGCTCGGTGAGGCGATCACATGCCTGCCCGGCAAAAGCGAGGAATGGCTGATGCTGTCCTTTGAGGACGGGTGCCGCATGGCTTTCCGCGGCAAGGCGGACGGTGCGCTTGCCATGGTGGAGGTCAAAATTTTCGGTCGCGCGAGCGGCGCGGCGTACGACCGCCTGACGGCGAAGATTACGGAGATTTTAGGTGAAGTATTGCACATTCCGGCGAGCGGGGTCTATGTGAAATACGAAGAGGTCGACCACTGGGGATACAACGGGGCAAATTTCTGATTTCTTACTTCATCTTTCTCCGATCGGTTTCGTCTCCCCCCCCGAAAACCGCTTCAAAATGTAATGAATTCTTAGCTAAAAGCGCGTCATCGGAACCGATGACGCGCTTTTTGTATATGGCATAAGAAAAGTTATTATCTTCTGTTTTTGTTTTCGATGTTCGCGCACAAAGGCGCCGGTGAGCGGAATCTCCCGCATTTCATATACTGAAAGCGGAGGGAGTGTCCCTCCGAGAAAATGAAAAACAAGGAGTCACAAGATCTATGGCAACTTTTACGAACCAGGCGCAGCTCTCCTATGGCGGAACCGTTGTCAATTCCAACATTGCGACGGGTGAGATTGTCAGCACGCTGGAAATGACGAAAACCGCGCTCACGGGCACTTACCGTCAGGGCGATCGGATCACCTATGTGCTCTCGATCCGCAACACCGGTGCCACCGCAATTACCGGTGCGACGCTGACCGACAACCTCGGTGCTTACACCTTCGGTGCCGAGACGCTGGTTCCCCTCACCTATGTGGCGGGATCCGCCCGTGCGTTCCTCGATGGGGTGCCCGCCGCAGATCCCACCGTCACCGCGGGTGAGACGCTCGTCTTCTCCGCTTTGACGATCCCCGCAGG
Organism: uncultured Clostridia bacterium; assembly: GCA_937892405.1. Lineage (GTDB taxonomy): Bacteria > Bacillota > Clostridia > Oscillospirales > CAG-272 > UBA1740. Next base: position 709 of record CALAFS010000155.1, on the reverse strand, counting down.
CGGCAACCTGCTTCTCATCTATGAGGTGACCGCGAACGAATTTGCGCCCCTCGGCACGGCGGGCACGACCGTCAATACGGCGACGCTGACCGGTACCGGCATTACGACCCCCGTCACCGCAACCGAAACCGTCACGCCGAACGCGGCGGCAGATCTCGCGATCCGCAAAGATGTCTCCCCCGTGCCCGTCAGTGAAAACGGCACGCTGACCTACACCTTTACTCTCCTGAACTACGGCACGACCGCCACCGACGCGGCGGACAATGTGACGCTGACCGACACCTTCAATCCCGCGCTCGCGGGGCTGAGTGCAACGCTCGACGGCACGGCGCTCGTCCTGACGACCGATTACACCTACAACGAAGGCACCGGACTCTTCGCTACCGTTCCCGGCAGAATCACCGTCCCTGCCGCAACCTATGTGCAGAACCCGGCGACCGGCGCATATGTCCTCACGCCCGGCACCGCAACGCTCGTCGTCACCGGTACGATCTGACAGCCTCCTTCCGCATTTTCCTGTTTCCTTCCCCGCCCGTCGGTTCGCCGACGGGCGGGGGTATTTATAAGGTACCTTTCACACGACCACTTTTTCGTCGAGCTTTTCATTTTTTTATCTTAAACAACCTGCCCACGCGGGTGAAAAGTAAGCAAGGTGAAAAGCGTCCGGGGGACGGTTTTCGCCGACGCGCCCGATGGAAATAGGGAGTGC
>CALAFS010000154.1 GCA_937892405.1 uncultured Clostridia bacterium | reverse complement strand
CCTCGCGAAGGGCGATCACGACATTCTGATCTCTTCCTGCTGTCATTCGATCAACCTTCTGATTCAGAAGTACTTTCCGTCGGAGCTTCCGTACCTTGCCGATGTCCTCTCACCGATGCAGGCGCATTGCGCGGACATCAAGCGCCGCTACCCGAATGCGAAGACCGTCTTCATCGGACCCTGCGTCGCAAAAAAAGACGAGGCGGAGCATTACGAGGGTTATGTCGATGCCGTCCTGACCTACGAGGAGCTTACCCGTTGGCTGGAGGCGGAGCACATCACGCCCGAGGCGGATATGGATCGGAAAGAGGAGAGCCGCGCCCGCTTCTTCCCGACGACGGGCGGTATTCTGAAAACCATGGCGCAGAACGCGCCGGGCTATACCTATCTCGCCCTTGACGGCGTGGAGAACTGCATGGCGGCACTCCGCGACATCGAGAGCGGAAAGATCCATCATTGCTTTATCGAGATGTCTGCCTGTATCGGCAGCTGCGTCGGCGGACCCGTGATGGAAAAATACCACCGCAGTCCCGTCTCGGACTATACCGCGGTGGCAAATTACGCCGGCACGCGCGACTTCGATGTCGCCGAGCCGGAGGAAGAAACCCTCCGCAAGAATTTTGAAGCGATCGAGCTTCGCAACGGCATTCCCTCCGAGAGTGAGATCACCGAGATCTTACATAAGATGGGGAAGATGAAGCCGGAGGACGAGCTGAACTGCGGCTCCTGCGGCTACAATACCTGCCGCGAGAAGGCGATCGCCGTCTACCACGGCAAGGCGGAGATCTCCATGTGCCTGCCCTTCCTTAAGGACAAGGCGGAGAGCTTTTCCGACTGTATCGTCAACAATACGCCGAACGGACTGATCGTCGTCAACGACGCGCTCGAGGTACAGCAGATCAACGCCGCCGCGCGTAAGATCATGAATATCCGGAGCGCCTCCGATGTCCTCGGCGATCAGGTCGTCAGGATTCTCGATCCCGCCATCTTCTTAAAGGTTCTCGAGACTAAGCGTTCGATCCGCGATCAGCGCGTCTTCCTCGCGGAATATAACCGCTATGTCGAACAGACCGTCATCTATGACCAGACCTACCGCCTGCTCGTCTGCATCATGCGTGATGTCACCGACGAGGAGACCGAGAGGGAAAAGAAAGAGGACATCAGCCGCCGCACGGTGGAGATTGCCGATAAGGTCGTGGATAAGCAGATGCGCATCGTCCAGGAGATCGCCTCTCTGCTCGGCGAGACCGCCGCAGAGACGAAGATCGCCCTCACGAAACTCAAGGAGAGTATTTCAGATGAATGATCTTTGTGCCGATATCGGCTACCGGAGCATCAACCACGCGGGAGAACAGCTTTGCGGTGACCATGTCGATGTCGTGGAGCAGGGGGAGAATTCGACGGTCATCGTGCTTGCCGACGGGCTCGGCAGCGGGGTGAAGGCGAGTATCCTTTCCACCCTGACGGCGAAGATCATCTCGACCATGATGGCGGCACAGCTGTCGCTGGAAGACTGTGTCGAGACGATCGCAAAGACACTGCCCATCTGCTCGGTGCGCGGTGTCGCCTATTCCACCTTCACGATCATGCACCTTGTGGACAACCGCGAGATGGAGCTGATCCAGTATGACAACCCGCAGGTCATCGTCCTCCGCGACGGAAAGAATTATGAATACCCCCGCACCGAGATGAACATCGACGGTAAGAAGATTTTCAAATCGCAGATCAAACTCTACGAGGACGATATCTTCATCGCGATGAGCGACGGTTGCCCCCACGCCGGCATCGGTACGGCGTATAACTTCGGCTGGAAGCGGGAGGACATCATCGCGTATATGGAGGCGGTCAGTGCCGCCGGCTATACCGCGAAGACGCTCTCCACCATTCTGATCGACGAGGTCGATAAGCTCTACGGGAAAAAGCCGGGAGACGACGCGACTGCCTGCGTTGTGAAGATACGCCGCAGAGTCCCGATGAATATCCTCTTCGGACCCCCGGCGAACCGCGACGACGCGAACCGCATGATGTCGCTTTTCTTCTCGAAGGAAGGAAAACATATCATCTGCGGCGGCACCACATCCTCCATTGCCGCGAAGTATCTCGGCAAAACGGTAAAGACAAGTTTACAATTTGTGCGCAGTGACATTCCTCCGATTGCGGAAATCGAAGGTGTCGACCTCGTCACCGAGGGCGTCATCACTGTGAACCGCGTCGTGGAATATGCGAAGGACGCCATCGGCGATAACAAGCTCTATGAGAAGTGGAGCTTCGGACACGACGGCGCGTCCCTGATCTGCCGTCTGCTCTTTGAAGAGGCGACGGACATCAACTTCTATGTCGGACGGGCGGTGAACCCCGCTCATCAGAACCCCGATCTTCCCATCAACTTCAACATCAAGATGAACCTCGTCGAGGAGCTGTCGAAATGCCTTGTCAAGATGGGGAAACGAATCAAAGTCAGTTATTTTTGAGGAAACGAGTTATGAGAAAATTCGATACCAAAGTACAGCATCTGAAATACAAGGTTCTTCGCGAGGTCGCAAGACAGGCGTGGGCGGACAAGCTCGCGGAGACCGCTATCGACATTCCGAAGATGATCGTTCCCGGCAAGGTTCCGACCATGCGTTGCTGCGTCTATAAGGAGAGAGCAATCCTCGCCGAGCGTGTCAAGCTCGCCATGGGCGGCAATTCCTCGAACCCGAATGTCATCGAGGTCATCGACATCGCCTGCGACGAGTGCCCGATGGGCGGTTACGAAGTGACGAACGCCTGCCGTGGCTGTCTCGCACACCGTTGCGAGGATGTCTGCCGCTTCGGCGCCATCACCTTTGATCAGAACCATGTCGCCCACATCGACAAGACGAAATGCAAGGAGTGCGGCGCCTGCTCGAAGGTCTGTCCGTACAGCGCGATCCATAACTATAAGCGTCCCTGCGAGACCGCCTGCAAGGTCAAGGCGATTTCCATGGGCGAGGATAAGCAGGCGTGCATCGACAACAGCAAGTGCATTTCCTGCGGCGCCTGCGTCTATCAGTGCCCCTTCGGTGCCATCACCGATAAATCCTATATTCTGAATGTCATCGACATGCTGAAGGGAAGCCACGGCAACCAGAATTACAAGATCTATGCCGTCGTCGCCCCCTCCATCTCGAGCCAGTTCACCTATGCGAAGCTCGGACAGGTCATCACGGGACTCCATAAGCTCGGATTCCATACTGTGATCGAGGCGGCGCTCGGCGCCGACATGGTCGCGGAGGCAGAATCGCGCGAGCTTGCCGAGAAGGGCTTCCTCACCAGCTCCTGCTGTCCCGCTTTCGTCAGCTACATAGAGAAGGCGTTTCCCGCCCTTCTCCCCTTCGTCTCGCATAACCCCTCGCCGATGACCGCCATCGCGAAGTATATCAAGGAGCACGAAGGGCATTGCAAGGTCGTCTTCATCGGACCCTGCACCGCGAAGAAAATGGAAGTCCAGCGCGAGAGCGTAAAACCCTATGTGGATG
>CALAFS010000153.1 GCA_937892405.1 uncultured Clostridia bacterium | reverse complement strand
GGGCGTGCACGCCGGGAGATACTCTCTCACTCTTTCTCTGACCGATTCTGCAAATTACAGATTTGAGGGCGACGGAGCGGGGTGCGAGAGTCGGGAGGTTTTCTTTTTCATTCTTCCGAGACGACTGGTTTACTCTCTGTCCGATGTGACCGCCTATCGTGGGGAAGATCCGGCGTCACCGCATGTCACTTTGTCGGAGGGAGAGATATTGCCCGGGGAAGATCCGCGCCTTCGTCTGATCGCCGACGGCGATCGCTTTCTCCTTGTTGCCGACAATCCCGATTATACCGTGGAATGTGTCGGCGGAGAGATTTTCCGCACGGCGAGGCTTTCCCCTGCGAGAATCCGCACGGCCTTCTTCTTTGTCCTGCTCGGTCTGCTTTTCCTTCTTTTGCTTCTGCTTCTTTATTCGCGGCGGGAGAAGATCCGCTGTCGTATTCTCTTCTACAAAGAGGAGCGCCTGGCGCGTCGCGCAAGACGCGCGGAAGTCTTCGTCCCCGTTATGGATCCGCCGTCCGAAAACACGCCGACGGAACCGGAAGAAGGACTTCCCACCTCGGAGACGCCAGACACCGGGGAAGACGGGATTTCCGCACCGTACGAAGAATCGGCGCCGACCGAAGCGGCGCCACCGTCGGAGGAAGGCGAAGAGAGCGAAGCGGAAGGGCGTGAAGAGGAAGCGGTCTGTGCCGAGACGGCAGATGCGCTGATTACCGACGCTCTTGCAAGAGAGCTGCTCACCTCCGAGACGGTGACGATCCCCACCGCGGGCAACCGACGCGGAGTCGTCAATGTCGATACCCTCAGTAAAAGTTTCGGCGCCGGGGATCGCGTAGACATCAATCTGCTGAAAGAGAAAACGCTGATACCGTATGATACGGGTTATCTGAAGGTGTTGGCACGCGGAATCATCAATAAGCCGCTGACCGTGTATGCCGACGATTTCAGCCTGCAGGCGGTGAAGATGATTGCTCTGACGGGAGGCGAAGCGATTCGTGCCCGCACAGTGTCACCAAAGGACAAAGGCGGAAAGTGAAATCCGATTCTCTTTGTGCCATTTGCCGAAGTTCGGGAAATGCTATTGCAAAAAGGGGAAGACTATGGTATAATGAAACCAATCATACCTAAGGAAGTATCACATGAAACCCACGAAAAACAGCTTGCAGGTGAAAAAACTCACCTATGTCGCACTTCTGACGGCTTTGGTCTTTGTCCTTCAGTTTTTCTTCTCCGGCTTCCGTCTCGGCACTTTTACGGTGTCCGTCGTGCTGGTTCCCATCGTTCTCGGTGCAGCTCTCGCGGGTCCGCTTGCCGGACTCTGGCTCGGTCTGGTCTTCGGCGTTGCCGTCCTCGCCTCGGGTGACGCGGCGGTCTTTTACGGATTCAATGCGTTCGGCACCATTGTGACGGTGCTTGTGAAAGGTGCGCTTGCCGGACTCGTGACGGGTATCGTTTATCGTGCGCTTGCCCGTGTCAACCGCACACTTTCAGCCGCGGTTTCCGCCTTTGTCTGTCCGCTTGTCAATACAGGCACTTTCCTTATCGGTTGCCGGATTTTCTTCTGGGACCTTCTCGGACAGTGGGCGGCGCAGGACTACGGAACCAATGTGCTTGCCTACGCGTTCCTCGGACTGGTCGGGGCGAATTTCCTCTTTGAGGTCGGGTTTAACCTGATTTTGGCACCCGTCATTCTTCGTATTTTGGATATGCAATCGAAAAAACCGGAGTGAGCACCGCTCACCGGAAAAGAGCAGATCCGACCGTACCTTTTGCGCACGGTCGGATCTTGCACTTTTTTTGACTTTTGAAAAGGAGGCTGTATGACGGAGATTCTCACACTGGAAAAAGATTTTCTCATCGTGAGAAAGCCCGCGGGGGTTCCGACACAGTCCGATCCCTCGGGGGATCCCGATCTTATGACGCTGACCGCTATGGTGCTGAAAGAGCGCAGGGAGTCGGACGGGCTGTACCTCATTCACCGTCTTGACCGCACGGTCGGCGGACTGGTTCTCTTTGCCCGCACGCCAAAGAGTGCCGCGACCCTTTCCGCCCTTGTGCAGTCAAGGGAGATTGAGAAAGACTATCTCGCCGTCACAGACGGTATTCCCGGTGCGGCGGGCGAGATGACCGACTATTTATACAAAGATGCCGCGAAAGGGAAAAGTTACGCGGTTTCCACCGCGCGTCGCGGAACAAAGGAGGCGAAGCTCTCCTATCGCACCGTCGCAGAGAAGGACGGAAAGGCGCTTGTCGCCGTTCATCTTCTGACCGGGCGGTATCATCAGATCCGCGTGCAGTTTTCTTCCCGCGGGTTGCCTTTGACCGGAGACAAAAAATACGGCAGTCGGGAAAACGCCGGGATCGCACTGTATGCCGCGCACCTCGCTTTTTGCTACAATGGGCGACGGGTGGAAATCACCGATCTGCCGGGCGCCGACGCCTACCCGTGGAATCTGTTCTCGGACAGGCTTTCCGGGCAGATTTTCGATAAAACGGACGCCGATCCGCGCGTATAAGAGATCGGCAGACCTATCTTTGTGTCGCCGCAGGACGGCGGAAGGGAGACTTTTTTCTATGATGGATTTTGCAAGACTGACCGTAACGCCGAAGGCGGAGACCGCTCTCCGCGGCGGGCACCCGTGGGTGTACGGGGAAGAGGTTACGGCGAGCGACCGTCCTTATGAAAACGGGGATCTTGTGCATGTTTACAGTGCCAAGGGGAAATACCTCGGTACCGGTTTTGTAAACGAGCACTCAAAGATCCGCGTCCGCGTCATCTCAAAGAACGCGAACGATACCTTTGACGAGGCGTTTTTTGAGCGTCGCCTGCGTCACGCGGTGGATTATCGCCGCACGGTGATGGGGGACGACTTCTCTGCCTGCCGTCTGATTTTCGGAGAGGCGGATTACTTTCCCGGGCTGACGGTCGATCGCTTCGGCGATATTCTCGTGACCGAGACGCTCTGCTACGGGATCGAGAGGAGAAAGGATATGCTCTTCTCTCTGCTTCTGAAGATTCTCCGTGAGGGAGGGGATACCGTGAGCGCTATCTATGAGCGCAAC
>CALAFS010000152.1 GCA_937892405.1 uncultured Clostridia bacterium | reverse complement strand
CGAGGCTCGCGCCGGAGAGGACTTCCTTCAGGTTGCCGAGGTCTGCAGCGGTGCCGTAGGTCACGGCCGAGGGGGTTCTGCCCTCGAGGAGAGCGTCCACTCTCGCGGTGTCGCGATCGGCAGCGGGGGTAAAGTAGCAATACGCCGCACGGATATAGGCAAGCATGTCGACGATCATCTGCTCTGCCTCTGCCTTCGGATCGCCCGCGAGGACTTTCTCCGCGTAGTCGCAGATCGAGAGGGTGAGCGTCTTTTCAAGCGCTGTGCCGTCCGTGGTCTCTGCGTAGATGGTCGCGGTGATGTCGGTCATGGCATCTCTCGGCGTAATGCCCTTGTAGGAGATGACATAGTAGTCGACATCGTCGATTCTGACCTTCTCGGAGAGGGTGTACTCCTGACCGTTCAGGATCACGCGCTTCACTACCGTGGCGTCCGCGGGAATGTAGAGGTTGTAGGTGAAGTTCGCTGTCAGGGTGAGATTCTCCTTCATCGGGAGGAGGAACGCGAGAGTCGGGTTCACGGTGATGTCTTCCGTGAGGGGTGCGTCCACACGATAGACATAGTAGATGTACTTATCGGCAGTTTCGAGCTGATCTTCCTTCGTCGGGATCTCGCCCTTCTTCCAGACTTCGGGTGTCGTGGTGCCGTCCTTTACCCAGTCCACCTTTGCGGTGTTGCCGCTTGCGCAAACCTCATACGGAAGCTCGCCGCCGTAGGTCTTGCTAAACACGGGGATCGCCATTGTCACGGGAGAAATGCGTGCGTAGGTCATGCCGGAGGCAAGCGTCACATTCGGGATCGCGGAGGTCGCGACTACGCGACAGCCCTCACCGAGGGTAACGGGAGCCTTCGCATTTGCCTGCCAACCGCCCGCGCGGCAATAAATGCTCGTCGTGGTGACATTGACGGAAATCTTACCCGTAAAGTCCTTCGACGGATCTTTCGTATTCTTATAAGCGCCGGTGAAACCGTAAATGCTGACATTACCGATATTGATGTAAATCTCGGAATTACTGATTGTTGCAGTGCCGCCGTTACCGTCGCGTCCGCCGATCAGTCCAGTGTAGATCGTAATGACAATACGGCAGTTGTCGATCGAAAGCGTAGCAGTGCCGCTCTGGAACTGGAAGAGTCCGACATTGTCTGCCTTATCGGCAAGGTAAGTGATGTTCTTTACCGTAACGGCAGAACTCGCCTCAAGCTGTGCCGCACAGGTACCCTGGAGCAGGAAATTTTCTCTCTCAAAGGTCTTGCCGTCCTTCGTCAAACCGATATACAACTTGGAACTGCTCCAACAACGAATGGTGAAACCACCACCGTATGAATAAAGACGCGCGCCAGGCTTTGAGGAATAAATATACAGAGTATTGCCTGCTGCCAGATTGAAGATATTACCGTTGCCGTCTTTGGTCGGGGTGGAGATCACATGACCGTTCATATCGATCTCAATCGTGCCCGACTGAAGTGTGATGCGTGCATTTTCGATGTTCTCGTAGTCGGTGTGCATCACGACGCGGGAGCCGGAGGTCGCGCTCTGAAGAGCATTGCGGAAGGTGTCATAATCCGTCGCGGTGTAGACATCAAGCGTTCCGTCCGCACGAACGATGTAGAAGGCAACCGAAACGCGCTCCACCTGCGGCGTCGCCGTCACGGTACCGCCTGCCATCCAGTCTTCCACCAGCGTGTCGGTGAGGATACCGCCGTTCAGAACGAAGTTCCACTCGCCACTCGGGATAAAGGCGTAGCTGTCATCGTTCGGGTCGAGGTAAGGACTCATGGCAAGGAGGAACTCCAGACGGGTGCCGGCGAGCCAGTAGTCCGTCTTCGTCGTGTCACCGCTCTTCCACTCGACGGTGAGGACATCGGAGAGCTTCGCCATGCGATATGCCGCGGCATAGGTGTGTGTCACGCCTGCCGCGTCGGTGAAGGTCACCGCGGTCGGAACCGTATGTGCGAGGCAGTAACCGCCCGCCACCGTGATATCGGAGAGGGGCATGTGCGAGAGGGAGATGTTGCCCGAGAGGTTCAGCTTATACTTCCCTGCCTGACCGACCGCGACGCCGTATACGGCGCTGTCCGTCAGGGTGATGGTGCCGGTGCCGGCACCCATGACGAAGGAGGCATCCTCCGCAAAGTAGAAGGTACAGCCGCTCGCCGTGAAGGTCGCGGTGCGCCCGTTCTGAATCGAGATGGCTCCCGACGCCGAGTAGAAGGTCGCATTCTCAAGCGTGACATTGACGGAAGCATATTTGTCCATCGAGAAGAGCGGACCGGTCAGATAGTAAGTACCGCCGTCAACAAGGTAGCTATAAGCGTAGGACGGCGCAGTGGTAGCAGAAGGACTCACCCATGTGTCGTTGTTGAAGAGACGATTTGCATACACGGTCAGGTTATCACCCGAATGGGTCACACCGTCTGCGGTCGTCACGGTACCAATATAGAAAGTACTGTTGTTACGACTGTAGTTGTAGGCGAGGTTGTCGGTAGTCTTGATCACGGCACCAGGCTGCGAAGAGTAGATGAAGTAGTTCGTCTGTCCCTTGACACTGAGGAAGGCGCCCTTGACCTCGACTCTGTGCCCGTTCAGGTCAATATAGAAGGGTACGACATTGTCCTTCGATCCCGTAAAGAGACCGACCACATTCGGCGTGATGATGTCGTGGTGGAAGGTCACGGTGATCGCGCCGTTCGCCGCACTCGTGCCGAGCTCCATCAGACGGCTGCTGATCGCGGAAATGCTGTTGGTTTCAAAGTATTCTACCGTCGAGCCGTAGGAAATCGTGGCATAGATTTCCTTCACTCTCGTCAGGTTCGCCTTCGCGTAGATGGTCTTGCCCTTCAGCTCCATCGGCAGAGTCTCGAAGGTCAGGACATTTCCGTCCGCGTCCTCGAAGGTCCAGGTGCCGTCCGTCGTGCAAAGCCAGCCATCTACAACAAGCTGACCGCCCGCGGTCGTGTGAGTCGGGAAGGTACCGACCAGCCACTTATCGGTCGCGCCGTCCTGCCATACGACAGTGACGAGATCCGTACCGAAGGTAGTGTAGCTGCCGGAGGTTGCGGTAAGTTCTTTTCCGACGAAGTTCGTCAGCTCTTCCGAAGGGACAAAGCGCGTTGTTCTGCTCGCGAGGATCAGACCCGAGGCGAGCGAAGTATTCATCGTACCGACATTCGGAATGGCGCAGTTCTCACCGATGACGATGCGTCCCGTACCACCGGCAACATTGACACTGCCGCCGAAGATCTGCGTGTTCGTCAGGTAGAGGGTACCCGAGGGGTTCGCACCCGTGGCACCGGCGGAGCCCGCGACGAGATTCACATTCGCGCCGAGGAAGATTTTGCAGTTGTCGACATAGATTTCCGTTTCGTTCGCGTTCTGGAAAGAGAAGATAATACGGGTGGAGTAAATCTCCGCATTGCGGATGATGATGTCTTTCTGACTTGCTCTCGAGATAACGCCTCCGGAGAAGTCACCGAGCACCATGAAGTAATGACCGCCGTCGATCGTGACACCGGCATTCCATGTGTTGATCAGGTTACCGCCAGACCAGGTGAGGTTGTCGCCGTCGGCGGTTCTCTTCAGAACGGGGTTATAGACCGTACCGAGGGTCAGCGGAGCGTCTGTGACAAAGCAGTTGGGCGTACCGACGCCGCCCGCCGTGTTATTCGGGTCTTTCGCGGCGTAGTTCTGTTCCACGCCGTCCTTGACAACGGGAGAAACACGGAGATAACCGCCCTTCTTCGACGAGTAAATATAGGATTCTTTCGCGATCCAGAAGGGCGCGTACTTGGTCTTATCGGGATCACCGTTCGAGGAGACGGTATATCCGTTCAGGTCGAGATAGATGCCGTTCAGTTTAATGGTCGCGGAGACATAATAGTTGCAGTTGAAAATGAAGGTCGAGCCCTGCTCCGCACCGGCGATGGCGGAGGCGATCCCCGACTCGTTACGGATAACGGTGAGGTTCCCATCCTTATCATAAAGGAGCGCGCTGTAATCGGTGAGGGTAGTGCAATTCGGATAGACATCGAAGTGTCCGCCGATGTCGCTCTCGGTCACGGCACCGAGCAGTCTGCCGTCACGGTACCATGCGGAGAAAACAAGCAGAGTGCCGTCCTCCGTCTCATAGGCGGTCGAGAAGTCCACGCCCGGAGCGGGAACAGAACCGACAATGGCGGGAACATCGGCGATCAGGACACTGCCGTCGATGTTGTAGAAGGTGTAATAAGCGATTCTTGTCGTATTCTTAAAGACATAGACACCGTCCGTCACGGTAACATCGTAACTGGGCGCGGTGTAGCTGAAGGCATAGCCGTTCGTGATGACGGTCATCTCGCGGTCAATCGTGAGCGAGGCTGTGGCGTCGCGCAAAAGCTCCAGCGTACCGCCCTCGGGAAGTGCGGCGAGTGCCTCTTCAATCGAGCGATAGTCGACACCGTCCACGCGGGCAGCGGCAGAGGCGGTCGGAAGCTCATACTCATCGCTCCACATGACATCGCGGTACATCTTCTTATTGAGATCCGCAGTCGAATCGGAGAAGAGGGGAACGAGAGAGCCGTTATAGGATTTGCCAAAGGTCTGGAGGGTGACATTATCGAAGCAGAGGGTTGCACCCTCGGGGTTGTTGGTGGCGGGAACGAAGCGGAAGTCGTCGATCTTCACACGGGATGCGTCGGTGCGCCAGAAACTATCCATGGTGGAAATGCGCTCGCCGTTCACGAAGAAGATGCCGGAGGTGCCGCCGGAGTTGGCGGTCGTCGACTGTACAACGATGGTGATGTGCACCCACTCACCGGGTTCTACCGCGACGGAACCGCCTCCCATCGTGAGCACCATCTTGCCGTTTTCGTTTTTGATATTCAGAGGAGTGGAACCGCCGGGGGAATTCGAGCTGTTTCTGCCCGTGTGCTGGAAGTTCCCCGCCGCGGCAATTCCTTCGGTGGAAATATCGAATTCGATGGTATAGTAGGAGAGATCGGTGAACTGCGTCACGCCGAAGGGAAGCATAATGAAGGCGCTGGTTCCGCCGGGGTTCGAGTTCCCTGCCGCGTCAAGAACGGCAAAGTAGCGGTAGTAATTATTCCCTGCCGCCTTCACAAGTCCGGAGGAGCCGAAGGTAGCGGAGGCACCGTTACTCAGGCTGAGCCCGCCCTTTTCGCAATCGTTGCTATAAACGATCTTACCGGTGGTGGGAGCTTTTTTCTCCTCATAGACCGGGTAGAGATCAAAGTAGGAATCGATCTCTGCTGTGGTGACGGGTGTGACGGGAGTCTCACCAAAAACGCCCCATTCTTTGAAGACGAAGTAGCGTCCGTCCGCATCCTCGTAGGTAAGCTTCAGTTTATCTCCGGTATAAGTGGGAGTCGCACCGATCGGCACGGGAATGTCCACACCGTCGGCTTCACCGTCTTCGCCTTCGGGATAGAAGGTGAAATAAGCATAGCGGTCGGTCTTCTTAAAGGTGTAGACCGTGCTGCCGTTGCGCTCCGTTTTCGTCACGGCGAGATCGCCGGGAATCCACGAGAAGTTATGACCGTTCGTATCGACGGTGATCGCATTCTTGATTTCGACATTCGAGACATCGTCATAGAGCTTGATCTCGTAGCCGTCTTTCGCGGCATCGAACGCTGCCTGCGTCTTATCGTAAAGTGTCTCGTAACCGGCGAGGTTGAAAACACCGGCACGCTTTTTACCGAAAGGAATCTTGTAATCCTTGGTGAAGGCGACATCGAAATCTTCGTCGGTGAGAGAATGATCACCGCCGTCGAAGAGCTTCGTCAGGTTGCCGTCGTAACCCTTGCCGAGAAGAACCAGCTTGACATTGTCGACGCAGACGGTCGCATCGCTCACGGTCTTCGTCGCCGACTGGAGACGGAAGCCGTTGATGTTCAGCGATCTTTCCGTCACGACGCCGGTCTGCGTCAGGGCAAGTTCACCGTTGACATAGGTGAGAAGGATCGACTTATCATTCGTCACCTCGGATGCCGTGGTAATATCATGCTTGAACATCAGGACATTCGTAATATGTACCCACGAAAAGTCCTCGCCGGGGATCTCATAGGATTCACCCGAGATCGCGCCCACGATCTTTGCCGTGCCGTCGGAATTCGACGCGACGCGGATCATACGGATACCGAGAGGCGAGCCGCCGCCGTCACGCGTCATGACATACAGACTCGTACCGTTGCCGCTCTCATAAGTTGTTTCGGTCATCAGGTCATAATCCAGAGTCATATACGCCCAATCGCCGTTGAACGCGTTGCTCTGCGTAACGCCGAAGTCGTAGACATCGGGCGATGCCACATAGCGATAGGACAGGTAATAGTTGTCGTCCGACGGGTTGACATTCACCTTACCCGCGTCGGTGGCGCCGCTCGAACAGTCCTTGTTCAGCAGAACCTTCGTCGTATAGTCCGCCGACGAGGTGACCGCAAAGACGGTGCACAGCATCGCGACAACGAGAAGGAGTACCGCAAGCTTGCCTGTTTTTTTCATAAATTTCTCCCCTTTGTAGAAAAAATTCAACCTAAACTTCCGCCGTGTCCGAAAACAATCGGCAGACTTATAGTTTTACACACATATTATAGCATATCCAAAAAAAAAATTCCATAGGCAAAAGGACGATTTTCGCGTGCGTTTTATATGCAATATATACAAAAGGCGAAGAGAATGCAGAATTAAGAACGGCACGAATGAAGAATTCAGAATTATGAATTCAGAATTGGTTTATCGAAAATGCCGCAGGGCGAATTCAGAATTGAGAATGCAGAATTAAGAATTTGTTTATTGAAACGCCGCGGGAGAAACGGAAGGACGGGCAGTGACGGTGGCGAAAGCGGGCGACCGATGGTCGCCCCTACGGTGGAGAGAACGAAAATTTCTCAAAAAGGCGTACGCGAGAAGCGCGGCGTGCGGGTCGCCCTTGGCGCCGACCCCTACGGGGCGGGGGTTGAAGCGTAGGGGGTTCTTTGGGGCGGAAGCAGGGCGAATTCAGAATTGAGAATGCAGAATTAAGAATTGATTTATCGAAAACGCCGCGGGCGAGAGCGGACGGTGGAAGAATAAGACGAAAACGCCTCGAGGGAGCGTGCGGAGGTAGGATCGGCGTGCGGGTCGCCCTTGGCGCCGACCCCTACGGGGTGGGGATTGAAGCGTAGGTAGCTCTCTGGGGTGAGAGCGGTGATACGAGCGTTTTTTTGCGGGCAAAGTAAAAAGCCTCCCGGCAAGCCGTGAGGGCTTTCGGAAGGCTTTCGGTTTGAAATTCTTAATTCATAATTCTGAATTCTGAATTCGTGCCGTTCTTAATTCATAATTCTGAATTCTTCATTCGTTCCTTACCAGATGAAGAAGGTTTCTCCGAGGAGTTTCAGAATGGCTTCGGTATAGAAGAAGTCGGCGTAGATGAGGTTGGTATGGACGCCTGCCTTCTCTTCGGTCATGCCGGCGGGATAGCGGACGGTGCCATAGCGGAGGACGCAGTCGTTCGCGGGGTCAAAGTCGGTGAAGCGGTCGGTCATGGCATGCAGGAGGTTCATCGCGGCATACATGTACATACCGCCCTCGTTCTCGGGCAGGATTCTCGCAAGCTCGAGAAGTCCGCAGGCAGCGCAGGCGCCGGCGGTGGTATCGTAATAGACGGGCTCTGCCGGTGCGCGGAAATCGACGCGGGGAAGCCAGTCGTCACAGCAGTTCGCGATGAAGTAATGGGCAACGCGCTTCGCGGTATCGAGATACTTCTCTTCCCCGGTATGGAGATAGGAAATGACAAAGCCGTAGAGTGCCCACGCCTGACCGCGCGACCACGAAGAGCCCTCGGCAATGCCCTGTCCGCCGTAGGTGGCGACGACATCGCCCGTATCTCTGTCATGCTCGACGATATGGGCGACCGAGCCGTCGGGACGGATATGGGTACGCATGGCATTGTCGGCATGCGCCATGGCGATCCGCTTGAAGCGATCGTCCTTGATCTCTTCGGATGCGAAATAGAGGAGCGGGAGGTTCATCATGCAGTCGATGATCGTCCAGTTCTCCGTCTTCTTGTCGCCCCAGCTCCACGCGCGGATATAGTTGCCGCCGAGGACAAAGCGGGAGGCGAGCGTCGACGCCGCGAACATCTCGCGGGTGCGGGAATTCTGATCGCCTGTGAGGCGATAGGACGCGCCCGACATAAGGTGCCAGAGGAAACCGACATCGTGGTCGAGGCGGTTGTAGTTCTTCAGCGCGACATCCATCTTTTCTTCGATGTGACGGGCGGTCTTGAAGTATTCTTCGTTCTTCGTATGGTTATAGAGCATGTAGTTCATGCCGGCATAGAAGCCCGCCGTCCAGTCGTTCGGATAAGTCTCGGTGACATCGTTGTGGATACCGTTTTTATCCGCTACGGTGGGAATCTTCTCGCGGTCGCGGATCGCGGTCGCGGTCAGCTTTTTATCGAGCTTTTCAAAAATCTCTTTTGCCCATGCGGCATTTTCGTTCAGGAGGTCCTTATAGGATTTCATGAATGATTCCTTTCAAAAATCGTTTTTGGCATAGGGAAAGCACCCCGCGGCAACAGGAGCGCGGGGTGGATTTTCCGGATTTTCTTACTTAGGCTGTCTGCCGATATAGGCAAGGATACCGCCGTCGACATAGAGGATCTGTCCGTTGACAAAATCCGATGCCTCGGAGGCAAGGAAGACGGCGGGACCGCCGAGGTCGTCGGCATCGCCCCATCTGCCCGCTGGGGTCTTCGCCACGATGAAGCTGTCGAAGGGATGGCGGGAGCCGTCCGGCTGTCTCTCGCGCAGGGGTGCAGTCTGCGGGGTAGCGATGTAACCCGGACCGATACCGTTGCACTGAATGTTGTACTCGCCGTACTCGGAGGCGATGTTCTTCGTCAGCATCTTGAGTCCGCCCTTTGCCGCGGCGTAAGCGGAGACGGTCTCACGACCGAGCTCGCTCATCATGGAGCAGATGTTGATGATCTTGCCGTGACCCATCTTGATCATGGTGGGGATAACCGCCTTTGCGACGATGAAGGGGGCGTTCAGATCGACATCAATGACGGCGCGGAAGTCCGCGGCGCTCATCTCGATCATGGGGATTCTCTTGATGATACCGGCATTGTTGACGAGAATGTCGATGTTACCGACCTCGCGCTCGATCTTTGCGACCATGTCATTCACCGCAGTCTCGTCGGTGACATCGCAGACATAGCCTTTCGCGTCGATGCCCGCTTCTTTATACGAGGCAAGTCCGCGATCGACGAATTCCTGCTTTAAGTCGTTGAAGACGATCTTTGCGCCGGCGTTTGCCAGTGCCTTTGCAATTGCGAAGCCGATACCGTAGGTGGCACCGGTCACGAGGGCGATCTTGCCCTCGAGGCTGAAGCTCTGTTTGTTGCTCATTTTCTCTATACTCCTTGTTTATAATTTCTCTCAGATCAGCGAAGCTCTTTGGTCTCGATATGGTCCATATCGTCGAATTCCTGGTTCTCGCCGCACATCGCCCAGATGAAGGAATAGTTCTTCGTGCCGACGCCGCTGTGAATCGACCAGGAGGGCGAGATGACCGCCTCTTCGTTGTGCATGAGGATATGGCGGGTCCCTTTCCCCTCGGCCCCCCTTACGAAGAGAGCGCGGCCTTCTG
>CALAFS010000151.1 GCA_937892405.1 uncultured Clostridia bacterium | reverse complement strand
ACTCTCTTTGCCACGAAATCGTAGAAGTTTGCGTAGTAGATCGTGGATTCGAGCGTACTTCCGTCGGTGGACTCTCCGAAAATCGTATACAGGAGGGTATCACTGCGCACGGAAGCGGGATCGACATAGGAGGCGAGCAGTGCGGGAGCCTCCACGCTGTTGAAGGTATAATGCGTCACGCTCGCAAGGTAGAAAGCGTAGGCGCCGATGCGCTTTACGGTATAGGGGAATTCGACGGACACGAGGTTTCTCGTATCCTCAAAGGCATGACCTTCGACCGACACCGTGCCGGCGGCAAGGGTATATGCCGTGGCGGTGCGCCCTGCGGGATACTGGCAGAGGATCAGACCGTCCGCCCCCTTCGCGTACAGGACGCCGTCGAGGGAAACAAAATCGTCCGAACTGGGTGCCACGAGAATCTCGGTCAGGGTGGGGATCGCCGAGAAGGCGCCGATGCCGTAGGTATCGACCTTTCTCGTCTTGGTCTCCTTGACTCTTCCCTTCTCATCGAGGATATCCCAGGTGTAATCCGCCTTATGCTTTTTGAAAGTGGCGGGAAGTGTCACGCTTGTAAGGCGCGTGCGGGTGAAGGCGTAGGCGCCGACACTCTCGAGCGCTCCGAAGGTAACGGAGGTGAGAGGCGTATCGGCAAACGCGCTGTTTCCGATGCTCTTCGCGCTCACAAGGTTCGCTGTCGTGAGGGCGGTCCCGCCGAAGGCACCGTCGCCGACGGTAACAGCGGAGGACAGGTCGGCGGTGCGGAGGACCGTCGCCCGATAGAAGGCGAGCTGTCCGACCGTCGTGACGCCCGAGAGGTTCACGGTCGTGATTGCGGTGCCGGCAAAGGCGGCGTCGCCGATGACCTTCACGCTGTCGGGAAGGGTGACGGTCGCGAGATTTGAGAGAGAGTAGAAGGCGAAGTCGCCGACGAGGGTCGTGCCGTCCGCGAAGGAAACCGATGCGAGTCTCGCCGAACCGTTGAACACGGCGGAGCCCATGGAGGTCACGGGTCCGAGCGTCGCGGTCGTGAGAGAGGACATCTGCGCAAAGGC
>CALAFS010000150.1 GCA_937892405.1 uncultured Clostridia bacterium | reverse complement strand
GGCGCTTTTTGTAAACTTTACTTTTCTTTATATCGTTGTATCGATCTTGAAACGCTGAATTTTACGCAAGGTGTTCTTCGGAAAATCGGTGCGGCGGATACGGAGAAGGTCGATCTTCCGATAGGAGACGGCGGTGCGGTTGTAGCGGTCGATCACCTTGCGGAACCGCTTGTTCAGCTCCTCGTCCGAGAGGGTAAGAAGCTCCTCGGTCGGGTAGATCTCCGCGACGATGGCGTGGCGGGTGGGATCGTCCCTGCCGATCCCCTCGTACACGACGACCTCGGCGACGCCGTCCTCGGCGCCGAGAGAAGTCTCGATCTCCTCGGGATAGACATTCTTCCCGTTCGGGAGAATGATGAGATTCTTCGATCTGCCGGAGAGGATCAGGCGTCCCATCGTATCAAGGTGTCCGATGTCTCCGGTGCAAAAATACCCGTCTTCGTCAAACGCCTCTGCGGTCGCCTCGGGGGCGTGGTAGTAGCCGAGCATGACATTCTCACCCTTGACGCGCACCTCGCCGTTGCCTTCGTCGTCGGGGTGGGCGATGCGAAGATCGAGACAGGAGAGGGGGAAGCCGACGGTGTCGGCAGACGCCAAGCGGTCGCGGTTGCAGGCGACGAGGGGAGAACACTCGGTGATCCCGTAGCCGTTGATGATCGTGACGCCGAAATCCTCGAAGGCGCGGACAAGCTCGGGGCGCAGGGGAGCGCCGCCGCAGACGATGTAACGGAGGTTGCCGCCGAAGGCGGTGAGAATCTTACGGAAGAGGCGCGGGCGCAGGTCGATCCGGAATTTCCGAAGGAAGGAAGAAATCCGTCTTGCGCGGCGCACGATGCCGCCGAGCTTCTTTCTCTCGATGGTAGCGTGGATCTTCGCATAGAAGGATTCCACATACAGCGGAACGAGGACGAGAAGGTCGGGGCGCTCCGTCTGCATTTCTTTTGTGATATAGCGGAGTCCCGAGGACATGTAGACATGCATACCGCTCGCGAAGGTGGCGAGAAAGCCGATCGTCATGCCGTAGGTATGGTGCGGCGGCAG